>CAJOPG010000100.1 GCA_905236355.1 Paludibacteraceae bacterium
GGAGAAGGCACCTGCATTGAAAATGTCAACGCCATTCTTGTGGACGGACGAAGCCGCTTCGGTAATGGAGTTTGTGTCCCCGTCATGAACGAAGGAGGCGGACGAGAAATCCCTATCTACGACCATCTGTCTGCCCATCTGGCATATATAATGACCCTCTATCGCCACCGTTCACAGACATTGCAGCGACTGCACCTATTGATAGATGAATATGCACAACAACAAGAGTCGGACTTTGGCATTATCGGTAAAGAAGTCCGAATCCTCAATTGCGGAAGCATTAAAAATGTACGTATCGGAGATGCCGCACGCATTATTGGAGTAAGTGTCCTTAAAAACGGGTCTGTCAATTCTAACGAAGCGGCACCTGTCAAACTCGGTTCCGGAGTTAAATGCAATGACTTCATCATCTCCTCCGGCGTAGAGGTTTCTGATAGTACACTCATATCCTGCTGTTTTGTAGGACAAGGGTGCGTCTTCGGAAAACACTACTCTGCTCTTGACTCACTCTTCTTCTCCAATTGTCAGGGTATGCACGGAGAGGCAACTGCCATCTTTGCTGGCCCCTACACCGTCACACACCATAAATCTACACTCCTTATCGCCGGTATGTTCTCCTTCCTCAATGCCGGCTCCGGAAGCAACCAGTCTAATCACATGTACAAACTGGGGCCCATTCACCAAGGTGTCGCAGAACGGGGAGCCAAAACTACTTCCGACTCCTATGTCCTCTGGCCCGCCAAAATCGGTGCTTTCACTCTTGTCATGGGACGACACACCAAACATTCCGACACCAGCGAACTTCCTTTCTCCTATCTTATAGAAAACGCCACTGAGAGTTATCTCGTACCTGCGGTTAACCTGCGAAGTGTCGGCACTATCAGAGATGCGCAAAAATGGCCCAAGAGAGACAATAGGAAAGACCCCTATAAAATCGACCAAATCAACTTTAACCTCCTATCACCCTACACCATCCAAAAAATGTGGAGAGGAAGAGAAATTCTCCTGCAAATCCAGAAACTCAGCGGGATGACCACCGAAGAGTATTGCTACAACAACTGCAAAATCCGTAGTTCTTCGCTCAAGAACGGACTCCGTCTCTATAATATTGGCATCACTAAATTCCTTGGCAACTCACTCATTTCGCGACTTGAAAAAGCCCGATTCAATAATATTGACGAATTGCGCCAAGCTTTGAAACCCGATACCGCTATCGGCTCCGGAGAATGGGTGGACTGCGGAAGTCTTATCGCACCAAAAAGCGAAATTACCCGACTGCTTGACGATATCGAAAACAATACACTTGATTCTCTTGCCAGTATTCAACAACGCTTCTGCCAAATCCATCAAAACTACTATTCCTTTGAATGGACATGGGCATTGCAACACTTGGAAGAAGTCTGGGGATGTCCTTATACACAAGTGTCCAAACAACAACTCATCCAATTTATAAACCAATGGAAAGAAGCTGTTATCGGACTTGATTACATGATATATGAAGACGCAAAGAAAGAGTTTAACCTCAATGCACAAACAGGATTCGGTATCGATGGCGATCAAGAACAACGACTCAAAGATTTCGAGAATGTAAGAGGAACTTTCGAAAGTAACGCCACAGTACAAGAAATACTTGCCCATATACAACGCAAATCTCAACTGGGAGACAAAGCCGTTAGTTGGATTCAAAATCTACCATAGCATCCAAACACTGACAAAATATGAGTAAAAAACTCATATATCTGCTCTGCTGGCTGATGTTACTCACAGGATGCCACTCTCCTGAACAAGACAGCCGCCGTTTGCAACAAACATTGCAAAAAGAGCAGTTGCGCGCCATGGCCCTCACCGACCTTCTATCCAACGGACTTCATGGCAACTCTTTCGACAGCATCCGACTCATCACACAAGACGAACCTTCTATCCTTTTCTATGTGTTCGACCGAAATGGAATGGTCTATTGGTCTGACAATTGGTTGGCAGGAGACGAAGTGTTCATTCATAAATACGATGCATGGTATTATCAACGATTCAGCAATGCACATTGTGTCTGCCGATGGACATACACAGCACCCTACAACATCCTTACCGTCATTCCTATACGATATGCCTACCCATTTGAAAACAAACAATTGCGCAACTCTTATATCGCACCCTTCAACGGAAGCAATAAAAACGAAATCAATGTTATCCGGAAAGAACAATCCGCACCGGTCCTTTCTATAGAAGGGTCATATCTGTTCTCCGTTGTACCCGTTGAAAAAAATACGCAAACAGAAGTCGAACAAACCCGCCTCGCCGAAAGCTTTTCCTATCAAGCACTACTCACCACCGACAATCCTGTCGTAGCAAAAGTCCCGCATATCCGGTTCTATTTCATTCTCGAACTGCTATTATATGTCCTCGTCGTTCTAATCGGTATCATCGGACTTATTCGTACACGAGGATTCAGCAATATGCGACTCGGCATCAAGGTCTTTTATGTTATCAACACCCTCATTCTCTTGGCCTCTATCTATATCTTCACCGTTGCCACACTCTACACCCGCCAACACTACCAAGAACAACAACAGCAAGTCCTGCAAAGAAAAACCGTGTATATCCAGAAAGCATTACAAGATTCCTACTTTTGGAATATCTCCCTCTCCGAGAAAAATACTGTCGGAATGAATATTGACCTTAGAGACCTCAGTATCACTTACGAAACCGATATTCAAGTGTATGACCTCGCAGGAAACCTCATAGGAAGCAGTACACCGGCACTCTTCGACAAAGGACTTATCTCCAGACATATCGCCCCCGAACCCTTCTTTTCCAAACAAGCCACACTCATTCGGCACGAAAAAATAGGAGACTTGGAATATCTCTCATCCTATACTGAATTTTTCAACGGAAACTATGTTCAAATCGGATATATTGCCGTCCCACTCTTCATCTCATCCGATGAAGTAAGCATCGAAGTAGAGAATTTCCTTTCACGACTCCTCCCGCCAAATCTGATAGTCCTACTCCTCTCCTTTATTATCAGTTTCTTCGTTCTACGAAGTCTTACACAACCCCTCTCCGCCCTCTCTGACAAAATGAAGCACTTCCAAATTGGAAACCAAGGTAACAGACTCGTCTATAACAACAACGATGAAATCGGAGAACTCGTTGCAAGATACAACGAAATGGTTGATGAACTCGAACGATCTTCCGCAAAACTCGCCACATCCGAACGGGAAGGAGCTTGGAGAACCATGGCAAGGCAAATCGCACACGAAATCAACAACCCGCTCACTCCCATGAAACTTACAATACAACAACTACGACGCACCAAACAAATCGGAGATGAGCGATTCAACGAGTATTTCGAAAAATCAACTAATCTCCTTATAGAACAAATTGATAACCTGTCTAAAATAGCACAATCCTTCTCACAATTCGCAAAAATGCCGGAAGTGGTCACAGCCGAAGTTGACATCGCACAAAAACTCTATTCTGTCATAACTCTCTTCCGCAATAATTCTGCCGATATTGATATCCGGTACATCGGAGCTGTCGAAGGGGTACATGCACTCGCCGACAACGAACAAATCTCACAAGTATTCAACAATCTTATCAAAAATGCGCTTCAGGCTATCGGTAATAAAAACAACGGGAATATCATTGTTATGCTAAAAGAACTGGAAAACACCGTTGAAATTAGCGTTTCTGACAACGGATGCGGAATCCCGGACGATATTAAAGACAAAGTCTTCAGCCCGAATTTTACTACTAAAAACACAGGTATGGGACTCGGACTTGCCATTTCTAAAAATATCGTTGAAAGTAGCGGAGGAACCATCCGATTCGAAACTTCTCAGAAAGGGACCACCTTCTTTGTCCTGCTCAAAAAGACTATAACTCGTTGATTCTGTACTACCCCAAACATAAGATAAACATAAGATGAACATAACATCAACATAAGATCAACATATAAACAACATAAAAACAACATAATACGCCAAGCTCGGCGTCATCACAGACATTTCATGCGTTAAAAACTAAACATAACAACAATTTTAATATATTGCATCATGAAAACGCAAGTTATCATGCAGCAACTGGCTGCAAAGCATCCTGGAGAGGCAGAATACCTCCAGGCAGTGCAAGAAGTTCTCGAATCCATCGAGGAAACCTATAATCAACACCCTGAGTTTGAAGAAGCCAAAATCATTGAACGGATGGTCGAACCTGATCGCATTTTCACTTTCCGTGTCACATGGGTTGACGATCAGGGAAAAGTGCAAACCAACCTCGGTTATCGTGTACAATTCAATAGTGCAATAGGTCCTTACAAGGGAGGTCTGCGTTTCCACCGTGCCGTCACTCCCTCCATGCTCAAATTCCTCGGCTTCGAGCAGACATTCAAAAACGCCCTCACCACTCTCCCGATGGGAGGTGCCAAAGGAGGTTCCGACTTCGACCCCGTGGGCAAGTCTGATGCCGAAATCATGAGATTCTGCCAAGCATTTATGCTCGAACTTTGGCGCTGCATTGGACCCGACCAGGATATTCCCGCAGGTGATGTAGGAGTGGGAGGAAGAGAAATCGGATTTCTTAATGGCATGTATCAAAAGTTGGCACGCGAATATCATACCGGCGTCCTTACCGGAAAAGGTATGACATGGGGAGGGAGTATCCTACGACCGGAAGCTACTGGCTTTGGTGCCCTCTACTTCACACAACATCTGCTCGACAAGGCGGGCAAGTCTTTGACAGGCAAACGCATCGCCATCTCCGGTTTTGGAAATGTGGCATGGGGGGCCGCCACCAAGGCCACTGAACTCGGAGCCAATGTGGTTGCTATCTCAGGACCCGATGGAGTCTGCGAAATTCCCGATGGCATCACAAAGGAAATGATTGACTATATGCTCATCATGCGCGCTTCCAACCGCAATCGTGTAGAAGATATGGCCGACAAATTCCCCGGTCAAGTCCGCTTCATTGAAGGACAAAAAGCATGGTCAATACCTTGTGATATCGCGCTCCCATGTGCCTTCCAAAACGAACTCTCAGAAGAAGATGCCAAACAACTGAAGAAAAACGGATGTTGGTGCTGCTGCGAAGTAAGCAACATGGGTTGCCAGCCCGGTGCTATCCACTTCTTCCAACACAACGGTATCCTCTTTGCCCCGGGTAAGGCCGTTAACGCAGGTGGTGTTGCCACTTCAGGACTCGAGATGACACAAAATGCTCAACATCTCAACTGGACCGCCAAAGAAGTGGACGACCGGCTCCATCATATCATGCAATCTATCCATGAGCAATGCGTTGCACATGGCACACTGCCCGATGGCACCATTGATTATGTAAAGGGAGCCAACATAGCCGGCTTTATGAAGGTTGCCACTGCTATGCTTGAACAAGGCATCATCTAACCCTATCGGAATCCTCCAATCTATAGCACAACTGCGGGAACAAGTCAATGTTCCCGCAGTTATGCTATCTATCGGTTTGTCTCTTGAATTTTACTCTTTGATTATTCGCTCATAAGCAGTGCCCTTGTCACTATTCAACTGCAATAGATATACTCCGGCCGGCAAATCACCTACTTGCAGACAAACATCACCTGCTCCATAGCAACCGCTCTTCACCATTCTGCCTGACATATCCGTCAACCGCAACTCCGCTGCCGACTCTAATCCTACAAATAACACATCTGTCGCCGGATTCGGATAAATATGCACCATCTGTCGCAAATTGTCAACAGCATCTATTTCTTCCTCTTTTTCCTCCTCCTCCGGCTTTTCTTCTACTTTCACCCGTATCGGGTTATAGTGCTCTCTGCTGCCTGCAAGCATCCATATCTTGCCCTTTTGATATTGCAATGCCAAAATGTATTCTCCCACAGGAGCCGTAATAACATCCGAACATACTACTGCCACCGTATCACCTGAAACTAACCCTTCTGTAGCATCATTTTCTTCCAACATCTGAACCACTTGTGTCATATCCAAACTTACCAACAAAAAGCGCACGTTCCCGCTAAAAGTCTTAGTGCTGATATTGGACACATCTGTTGTCAGTATCAACTCCTCGCCGGTATAGACAGACGGGGTTTCATATTCAATAGATGACACCACATCTATCTCATCACTTTCATAATGAACATCCATAGTGGCAATCGGTGCAAAATAGTCTGCTCCTACCGGAACAAAACTCATGTTGCCGGCATCAAAATAGGCAAGGGAGAATGAATATATATCCGGCATCAACAACTCTTTAAAAGTATAGGAAGTACTGATGACTGTTCTGGTTGCTGACAATATTGTTCTACTCTCCAACTGAATCGTATCAAGCACATTGCCTGTGCCGTCAGAGAAAAACATACATAGCGAACCCATGTAATCATTCTCACCATAGTTTTTCAGCAATCCGCTGATTGTTATCTTTGCTCCTGCTGTTTTCGAAAAATCCATCTGCGAAACAGATATTGACATTCTTGTTCCCATCTGCAAATCATACCTGTTCGGAGTAAGTTGCTCAAAGATATCGGGCTCCACTCCGAATATAGCATGCTGCATTGTATTAAACCCTCCACTGCCGCCACCTATTCCGACACCCTCAGGATTCAATGCATTCAAACGGAAATAGCCATCATAGTATCCGCCCCATCCCCAATTGAAATGGAAATAGTCGTCATCTCTATAGCCGTCACACACAAATGCATGCCCGCCTTCTTCACCATAGCCGGAATACAACACGGGGCGCCCTTGCTGCAAATCTTCTTTCAACAAAGATTTCCACTCTTCATCTGTATAGCCTTCTTCGTCTGTCTTCCAATCACGCAGTTCACCGTGCATCGTCATCTTATAACCAAAATAATTCTTCAATGCATATTCTGCACAATCGTAACCTCGTTCACTATAGTTTTCTATCACATAAGTGCCGCTTCCAACGGAACTATAACTCATTTCAGTTGCCACACCACAATGGAACATTAAGGTTGAAACGGCCTGCCGCTCTTCTTCTGTGGAAGCACTGGTTAGTGTCAGCGGCATATTCTCCCAATCATAAATGGTGTTAGCAAAATCTGCGGTCAACTCCTGACCTGCAGACCTGTAACTATGCGAGCCAATGCCTTTCTCCGGAAAAGACCAATAGCGCATAATCTGCGCCATTGCCGTTGCTACACAACCGGTAGGATAGTGCTTGGGGGTATATAAATTATATGGACTCCCTTGATCCCATTGCGACTCAACCAAAGGTGCTATCACCACAGAACCTGCTACTGACGCACCGGCAGAAAGTATATCCCATTCCTTCTGTATATTTGCTGAAGAAGAAATTTTGTTCTCTACCGCCCATTCTATTTCTCTATTGTAACCTTCCAACCAGTTTCTAATATTGTCGGGTAACTCTTGTACATCAGGGAGCGACCTGTCCAAATATGCCAATACCGGATGAGCACAATCATCTCCGGAAATGATTACGCTTTCCACCTCATCTGAAAAAATGTACAGATAAGAATACTTCCCCGTTATATCTGCTTGCTTTAGCTGCGCTCCCTCAACTTTGTGAGCGCGCCGAATCAACTGATTATCGGTCTTTGATAATACTATATTTGCTACATTTTTTGCCCGCTCTACTGACACCGGAGCACTCCAAACTACCATAGCAAGCAATAGAAGTGTAGTGACAATCTGAAACCTTTTCATACCCTTTTCTTCTTACTTTGTAATCAAAATCGCTGCAAAGGTACACTTTTTATTTTATTCCGCCAAATAATTCTTACACTGTCTATGAATAAACCGGAATCGGTCATTAGCGTTTTGGGACAAAAACAGAGACGATGAAAAAACATCGTCCCTGTAAATTTTACTATTTCGGTTTGCGGTTCGCCTTTCGGTCAAGTCGCTTTTCGTAGTTGCTCTTTTGGCAGAATTTTTCTTATTGTATACGTATGCCTGAAGGAGTATAAATCATTCCCTCGCGCAGAATATATAGATGACCATTAGAAATCATTTTGGTTACCCCTTCTTCCTGATTGGCAACAACCGAAATCTCTCCTGTAGCAACCTCCATGACGCCAGTAGAGGTAACCAAGAGGTAGTAGTCGCGTGCCTCGGTAATGTCGAAGTACAGACGTGCATCGCCCTCTACACCTTCGCCTATGTTGTTATGGAAGATAAGGTGGAGTTCCACTTCGCCATCAGCATCTTGGAAATCAAGAGACAATTGGTCCGAACCGGGCCATCCACCGAAAGGTGTGCTACTGCCCCATGCATAGACAAAGAATGCGTCCCAACCTGTGTTGTTGGTGACGGTGAGATGATGGGTGGTATACACTACAGGGGCGCCTGGCGTATAAGTTCCCCATGTAGCCTCTGCAGAGTTCTGATCAAAAGCAGTCACATAGTTGCCTTCGGCAGGGATGGTGATGTCAAGGGTCGCATTCCAAGCGGGTAGTTCAGCACTCTCGGCACGCTCGAAGCGGATAACGGAGTAATCACCTGCCGGAATAGTGAAAGCATAGATAGACCGGTCAGCA
>CAJOPG010000101.1 GCA_905236355.1 Paludibacteraceae bacterium
CAGTGGTAGAGAGGGTTGCGGAAGGTGTAAGGCACGGTCTCAGCCCATTTCTCGAATTTCTCCCAATCAGTGGTGTCTTTGCCGGTGCAGAAACGCTCGTCAATGCCGTTGGAGCGCATAGCACGCCATTTGTAGTGGTCGCCCATGAGCCAAATCTGTGCAATAGATTCGAAGCGTTTGTTCTCAGCCACCATTTGTGGAATGAGGTGGCAGTGATAGTCGATGATAGGCATGCCAGCGGCATGTTCGTGGTAGAGTTCCTGAGCAGTAGGTGTTTGCAGCAGGAAGTCTTTGTCCATAAATGTTTTCATTGTGTAGTATGTTAAATTTTTGAATTAGGCCTATTCTTACGATTGCAAAGATATAAATAAATATTGAAATTACATTAGAAAAAACTGACATAATCTGTGCAAAATTAGAGGAGTACGGGTAAACAGCCGCTCTATCAGACAGACATTATTTCATACTATAGCAGGTCTGCTGAATCACTAAAATCACTAAAGATTTATTGCTGTTATCTTGTTGCAAATCGGCGACAGAAGTACTGCATTTTTTATTTCACCAACGGGTTCCCTTATTTTATTTTCCACATATATAAGTCCGACGGGCTTTTATGGTTGCGAAGAAGAAACGAGTATACGGAGGAGGGGTACGGATTGGACGAAAGGATTTTCTGTTGATACTGCGTTCAGGGCAAGCCACGGGCTCTTCTCTACGAGTATTCGGAGTGACGATGCAGGATGATGATACAGGACAACGATGCCGCTTATATCGGACTCATCTATAATATCACACTATGTATAGAGAAACCAAATAAGGATCCCAGACCCCTATTGATTTACAAGGAGTCATAAAGGGTTCTTAGAGGATTTCTGTAGTGTATGTAGAGACAAATGTTGCGTATATCATTATTTTTTTGCTTGTTTGGCAGCGCGCCAATTGATAATGACAAGCAGGATAAGTATGGTGAGGAAGATGAGTGAGAACAAGGGTCGGAGTTCGGGAGTGAGTCCTCCTTTTCGTGCATCGGCATAAATGAAAGTGGAGAGGGTATCAAGTCCACCGCTGCCTTTAGTAAAGAAGGTGACCCCGAAGTCGTCAATACTGAGAGTGATGGAGAGAATAAATCCGCTAAGCATACCCGGCCATAGTTCTGGCATCATCACTTTGCGCAGTGCCTGAAAAGGTGTGGCACCGAGGTCAAGCGCCGCCTCATAGATGTTTGGGTTCATTTGTGTCAGGCGAGGCATGACAGAGAGTACGACATAGGGTGTACAGAACACGACATGGGCAATAATGACGGTGGTGAGTCCACGACTAATACCGAGGAATACAAAAAGCAAGAAGAGCGATATACCTGTGAGTATGTCGGGATTAATCATCGGTATGGAGTTGAAAAATTGTATCATCTTACGCTGTTTCTGCTTCATATTATATATACCTATGGCTGCGAGTGTACCGAGCAGAGTTGCAAAAGTGGCTGCAACGAGAGCGATGAGAAGGGTATAGAAGAGTGCGTGGTAGAGATTGGGGTCGACATGCACTTGTGCCACACGGTCGTAACCTGTGAAGAGGTTTTCATACAGATTGAGGGTGAAGCCTGTCCAATTGCCTAACACCTTGGATCTGGTGAAAGAGAAGACGATGATAAGCAGGATGGGAGCATAGAGCAAGATGAGCAAGAACCAGAGATAGGCATTGCCTACCACTCTTTTGACAGCAGTTGCTTTAGTGCGTTTCGCCGCTTCTTTTTGCGCGGAAGAGAGTATTATCTTATTGTCTTTAGCCATAGTCCACAATTGTTAAAGCAGTCCTGCTTGTGTATTATCGTTTTCTTCTCCACCGAGGAAGCTGGTGAGTCCAATGATGATGAGCATGATAAGGGAGAGAGCAGCCCCGTAGTTCCACATTTGAAGTCCTCCCTCTCCGAAAGCTCTTTGGATAAGCGAGCCGAAGAGTGTGATTTTATTACGGGTGAGGAGTTCGGCGATAGCGAAAGTGGAAACGGTGGGCATAAAGACCATGATGATTCCGCTATAGATACCGGGTGTAGATAGCGGGAGAATGACTTTGAAGAACACCTCGCGGTTGTTGGCACCGAGGTCGCGTGCAGCCTCAATAAGGGAATGGTCCATCTTCTGGAGGGTATTATAAATAGGATATATCATGAAGGGCAGGAAATCGTAGCACATACCATAAAGCAAAGCCCCTTCGCCTAAAGGAATACTGAACATATTGAAGAGTTCGACAGTGGCAAGAGTACGCAGTAGGAAATTAATCCACATAGGAAGGATGAAAAGCATGGCCATAACCGCAGGCGTTTTGAATTCTGCCGTTGCCATGATGTAGGCGGCAGGATAACCGAGCAGCAGACAGATGAGTGTAGTCAGTACGGCGATAGCAAGCGAATAGATAAAGGTATTGACCGCTTCGGAAGTAGTGAAGAACCGGACGAAGTTTTGCAGCGTAAAATGTCCTTCGGGGTCGGTGAAGGCATAGAAGACGATAAGCAGCAACGGGAGCAATACGAAGAGCACCAAGAAGAGTACATAGGGCCAAGCCCATGTACGGCGGCTGCCGATGATTGCGAAGAGTTTGTTCATTATATGTATGGTGGTTTATTTGATTACGGTTTCCAGATTGTCTTTTAGTTGGTTTACGCTACTGGCCCCCACGAGCACGGATGTTACTCCGTGCTGCTCCAGCACCCAGTTGAGTGCTCGTTGCGCAGTGGTTTGCCCGTTGCATCGGGCTTCTTCTCTCACCTGTTGCAGGCAGTTCTCCACTTCGGTGGTAAGTTGTTCTTGTTTCAAGAACTTGCCTTTTGCCATGCGCGAATCGGCGGGGATGCCATTGATATATCGGTCGGTGAGGAGTCCTTGTGCCAAAGGCGAAAAGGCTATGTAGCCAATGCCGTTGTCTGCACAATAAGCGAGTATGCCCTCGTCCATCTGTTTCCGGTCAAGACGATTGAGGCGTCCTTGATAGATAAGTAGAGGGACATCACGCTCTGCTAAATACTGATGAGCAAAGCGAAGTGCTTCGAGGGGCCAATTGGAGATACCTATATACAAGGCTTTGCCTGCTCTGACTATATCGACAAGGGTTTGAAGCGTTTCCTGCATAGGTGTGAGCGGGTCGAAACGATGAGAATAGAAGAGGTCGACATAGTCAAGGTGCATACGGCGGAGACTTTGGTCGAGGCTTGCCATCAGATATTTGCGCGACCCCCATTCACCATAAGGTCCGGGCCACATGTCGTAACCTGCTTTGGTGGAGATGAATAATTCGTCACGATAAGGACGGAAGTCGTCATCCATGAGTTTGCCAAGTGTTTCTTCGGCACTGCCATAAACAGGTCCGTAGTTGTTAGCGAGGTCAAAATGCGTGATACCATTGTCGAAGGCGAAGTGTGTGATTTGCCGACTGCGCTCATAGGGGTCCACACTCCCGAAGTTGTGCCAGAAACCAAGACTTATCCGTGGCAAAAGCACACCGCTGTTGCCACAGCGCCGATAAAGCGTATCAGCATGCGAGTAGCGATTATCTGATGCCTTGTAAAGTTCTTTTAATTCCATAGTTTGCCAGTTTTAAACATTAGAAGAAGATACATATTGAGAGAGGGCGGCAGCAAGTTGGTCAGGGCAGGAGGTTTCTTTGTAGCCACACCTGATACCCCTAAGTTTATCAATCACCTCATGGGCGGTCATACCTTCCACCAATCGGGCTATACCCTGCAGATTACCATCACAGCCGCCAGCAAACTGCACATAGTGAATACGGCCGTTGTCGTCAACTTCATAGTTGATAAACTGCGAGCAGGTGCCATGTGTCTTATATACATATTGTTTCATTTCAAGCCTCTTGTTGCTTTGCCTTCTCGAGCAGGATGGATGATGGAGGAATCTGAATGCCGACCCGGTCGCCATCGTCCCATACCTCGTTGGTATAAACAAAGATATCGTCACCATCGTCGGTACGAATAGTGAGGTTATAGTGGTTCCCCTTGAAAAGAATGAAATGCACTTCCCCCGAAAGGATTCCTTCTTCCTCGTGGTCTCGCAAATCAATATCCCGGAAGGGCACCTTGACCGTTACCTTCTCGCCCGCCGCGAAAGGTTCCACCTGTTCGGGTGCGACCTCCCATTCGGCGTCAAGAAAACGCACTCTGCCGTTCTTAAGTACTTCTCCTTCAAAATAGTTATAGATATACCGTTCTTTGCGCATGACTTGAATATCTTCGGGCTTAACCAACATTCCGACTTTTGTATCCGGTTTGAATTCATGATAGTCCTGTACCATGAACTCATATCCATCGTCAGTGAGTACTGTCATTTCATAATGCACTCCTTTGAAGATACAACTCTGCACAATCCCATACCACTTAGTGAATCTTCCTTTAGGCACACGGTCGTCTGCATCGTAGTCGGCCTGTTGCTTGGCAATAGAGGTTTTGATATCCTCCCATATATAGATATCTTCAGGACGAATCACAACATCCACAGGGACATTTTCTCCAAATCCTTCGTCAATACAGTCGAACTCTTTGTCGCAAAAACGGACACGCCGGTCACGAATCATAGTGGCGCTCAGAATATTGCTCTCGCCTATAAAATCAGCCACAAAACAATTTTGCGGTTCATTATAGATGTCAGTGGGTGTACCGATTTGTTGGATTCGCCCCTCGTTCATAACGACCACACGGTTGGAAAGAGTAAGGGCCTCTTCCTGGTCATGGGTGACATAGATGAACGTGATACCGAGTTTTTTGTGCATCTCTTTGAGCTCGAGTTGCATATCTTTACGCATCTTGAGGTCAAGGGCAGCAAGAGGCTCGTCAAGGAGCAATACTTCAGGCTGATTGACAATGGCACGAGCGATGGCCACACGCTGTTGTTGACCTCCGGAAAGAGAATCCACATTGCGATACTCATAGTCGGTCATACCAACCGTTTTGAGCGCCTGCTTCACCTTCTTGACAATAGTATCTTTGTCTAACTTTTTAAGTTTAAGACCAAAAGCCACATTGTCGAAGACATTGAGATGCGGGAAGAGAGCGTATTTCTGGAACACGGTATTCACGGGGCGCTTGTGCGGAGGCGTCTGTGTGATATCTTTCCCTTTCAAAAGAATATCCCCCGAAGTGGCTACTTGAAAGCCTGCGATGCAACGCAGGAGTGTTGTTTTGCCACATCCGGAAGGACCCAGAATAGTTACAAACTCGCCTTTCTCTACCGAAAGACTTACATTGTCAAGGGCGAACTTGCCGTCATCGAACTGCTTCGAGACATTCTTCACCTCAATAATGTAATTGTTTTTTTGCATTACTGATAGTTATTTATTATTCTATGGAACAGTATGTTTGAACCGCATAAAAAAATTAGTTGGTTGTCGGGTGCAAAAGTAGTGAAAGTTTCAGAAACACACAACCCCTTCATCGTTTTATCAATTTTCTGCCATCTTGAATATACATCCCTGCCGGCAGGTTGTCGGGATTACCTACAAGGCGTCCGTCGAGAGTATAGACAGGAGCATCCGGGTCGGGCTGTGTCTTTTGCAGAAGTGTTTCCACGGCTGTGGCGGTGTCGTTGAGTGCTTTAAGAGAGAACAGAGCGTCCACGACCCTGCCCGTGTCGGGATTGAAGAGTCCGTGATTATACCACGGTTCATACACTCTATTTTGATAGGGATTTTCTTCGGGAAACCAATAGAGGATACCTTGCATATAGTCAAGGTCCTTTACTGCCGCCACCAAGTCGTCCAAGAACTTCTTTTGTCCGGCGGCGGAGGCAGGCCATGTAGATGTGAGATTGTAGGTTGCATTAGACGGATACCAGTTGTTGTAATAACCGGTTTCCACTATCATTACCTGTTTGTCAGGAAAGTAGGTGTGCAGATTGCCCAATATACTTATCAGGCTATTTAGATTGTTATGCCATTCGGGATAGTAACTGAGTCCGATGATATCATAATCCACTGTGGCAAGACGATTGTAGATTTTCTGTGTCCCCCCCCAGTTGTTGGTACGCTCTGTGTGAATGATGATTTTAGCATCCGGACACACTTCACGACAGGCTTTTCCCGCTTGCTGCAGCAGACCGATGAAGCGGGCCCAATTGTTGTCTTTGTCGTAGTAACAATAGTATGTTTTTGTTCCATTGGGTCCCCAACACATGCCATAGCTTATCTCGTTGCCTGTTTGTATGTAGTCAGGTGAAGCATCGGCTTCAACCATTTGCGTAAGCACATCTTTGGTGTAGTCGTAGATACGCTGCTGCAATTGTGTTTCCGAGAGTGAAGTCCATGCGGCGGGAGTCCACTGGTTGCTGGGGTCTGCCCATGTGTCGGAATAATGGAAGTCGAGCATAAGCTTCATACCCGCTGCTTTTATGCGTTTGGACAATGCCAACACATAGTCAAGGTCCTGCACCACACCGGTGGCATTAGTAGGATTCACAAACAGGCGCACACGGGCGGTGTTGAAGCCAGCCTCCTGATGGAAATAGGCTATAAGATCAGATATTTTGTTGCCATTAGCATCTTTATACACTACATTGGCAGCCTCATATTTCGGCAGCATTGAGATGTCACCGCCCACAACTTTCTGCTGAGCGGAAAGAGATAATGCGACGAAAAACATTATCATCGTAAAAACAGATTTTTTCATGGTATATATAGTTATTAAGATTCTTGAGTGTTGAGTATTTGACGGAAGTCGTTTTCCACGCCTGTCAGTTGTTCACGGCAGAAGGCTATCAGTTGCTGTGCCTCTTTTGCCTTTTGTTTATACTCTTCCATTGACAATGCCTCGCCGGTTTCCAACGAACTCACTATCTTTGACAGTTTCTCTAATGCTTCATCGTAGGTCATGGTTACTTTTAGTCTCAACGGTTTATTCCTATTCCTGATTTCTAATTTGTTCCCCCTCTCTCCTATGGAGAGGGTCCGTGCGAGGTTAGGGGGGGGAGGAGAAGTTCTTATTCGTCCCAGCCTATACCACGATATTTGTCCAAATCCCAGTCCTCTTCGACTTCGTTCAGATATACCGTATGTTGCTCTTCTTCTGACTCGCCATCCGTCTCTTCTTTCTCCACTTTCTTTATGTCAATCGGCAGGTGTGATATTTCTATTACTTGATTGCTCTCTTTCTGTAACTCTGCCCACAACAGGTCTTTCAGTTCCGCTATTCCCATCCCACTCACAGAAGAAATAAACACCGTAGGAAGTTCTGTGGGTACTTCCCGTTTCATTTGCTCTGTCATCTCCTCGTCTAACATGTCGCATTTTGAGATAGCCAAAATGCGCTCTTTGGTGAGCAGTTCGGGATTATATTTCTCCAGTTCCCCTTTCAAAATCTGATACTCCTTGTTTATATCGTCAGCATCTGCAGGAATCATAAACAGCAACACGGCATTGCGCTCGATATGTCTCAAGAAGCGCAATCCCAACCCCTTACCTTCCGCCGCACCCTCTATGATACCCGGGATATCCGCCATGCAGAAAGACTGGTTGTCGCGATAAGCGACTATCCCCAATTGGGGGGTGAGCGTGGTGAACGGATAGTCGGCTATCTCCGGTTTGGCAGCACTCACCACCGACAGCAGTGTGGACTTGCCCGCATTGGGGAATCCGACCAGTCCCACATCAGCCAACACCTTAAGTTGCAGTATCACATTGCGCTCCACTGCCGGTTCTCCGGGTTGAGCATAACGGGGAGCCTGATTGGTGGCAGTGCGGAAATTCCAGTTACCCAGACCTCCTCTTCCTCCCTTAAGCAAGATGACCTCCTGCTTATCTTCTTTCACTTCGCACAAGAACTCGCCGGTGTCACCATCGTAGCATACCGTACCCAACGGCACCTCTATATACTTGTCTTCGCCGTCTTTGCCAAAGGAGCGGCTCTCGCCGCCATGCCCCCCGTCGGTGGCAAAGATATGCTTCTGATACTTCAGATGGAGTAGCGTCCATAGGTTGCGGTTGCCGCGCAGGATGACATGTCCCCCCCTACCGCCGTCGCCCCCGTCGGGACCGCCTTTGGGCACATATTTGGCACGATGGAAGTGCATACTCCCTGCTCCGCCCTTGCCAGAGCGGCAGAAGATTTTCACATAGTCTATAAAATTAGATGCCATTGTATTTCAGGGCACAGGTGTTAGCAGCAACTTTTCAGTATGGCGTCAATGCGGGCGAATATCTCCTCCACTGTGCCGCTCCCGTCCACAGCATGATATTTGTGCAGGGTGTGGTAATATACGCAAACCGGTTTTGTGGTGGTATGGAATACTTCAAGACGCTTTTTGATAGTTTCCAGATTGTCGTCACTTCTGCCGGATGTTTTGCCCCGATTGAGCAAACGCGCTATTAATTCCTCTTCCTGCACCCACAGGTCTATCATCACCGACTTCTCGCCTTTCTTCTCCAACAGGCGCTCCAATTCTTCCGCCTGTTTGACAGTGCGGGGATAACCGTCGAAGATGACGCCCTTGCAGTCGGCCGGCAGATTGTCGATATACTTGTCAATCAGATGAAGCATAATGTCGTCCGGAACGAGATTGCCTTTGGAGATGATGGCATCAATCTGTTTGCCGAAGTCGCTACCGGTGGCTATCTCATTGCGCAGCAGGTCGCCGGTAGAAAAATGCTGCAATCCGTACTTGTCAACGATGAGTTGACTTTGTGTCCCTTTGCCCGAACCCGGGGCACCGCAAATAATAATGTTCAACATAAGTGATATATTTCTGTATTTCCAATTTCAATGTTTGCACTATTCTTAACTTTCTACAGATAAAATAAGGTATATTCGGGTTTGTTTTTTCTGAAGACTCACCCTACCCTTATAATCCTCTTTCTCATATTTACCCCTTTTACCCCAATGTAACAAAATGCGCGACAAAGATACAAAGAAAAATGAGAAATTAAAAACAAAAAAATACGAATCTTAGGGTAACCGCATCAAAATATAACAAGCATATAGGTAAGGCAAACAAAGTTCATCCTTCCCGTCATCCTATGCACTCATGATGCGGTATAACGCAGGAGAACATAAAGAGAGGGTTACCAATAACGGCAACCCTCTCTTTGTATGTATCAAACCAAAAGGTTTATTCAACTTCTGCACCCAGCACATTGAAGGTTTTGCCCTCGCGCAGGATAATCACCTGTCCGTCACGCAGCATCTTCACTGGTTTGCCGCTATTGAGCAGAGCGTCAACCGAAGTGGCTTGGGCAGGCTTGATGGCAGTAACAATCAACTCAAGTTGGGTACCTTTGTAGTTGATAACGATACCTTCTACATCGTAATTACCATCAGCACTCGGCTTCAGCGAACTATTAGCACCATAGAGTTGCAGAGCCCCGTCGAATGCGAAGTAGTTGTTGCCGTTCTTGGCGGCTGCTATATTCTCCAAGCGTATATAGCGGTTCACATTGTCAGTGGTGGGTTGTGCGTTGAGCAGCGTGGGAACGGGAACGATTCCGTCAACAGCCTCCACAGTATTGGTCGGAATAATCTCGTCCTGATTGTTGTATTGCAGATAGGTTGCTTTCTGACCTGACAATACATTGCCCGCCTCAAGAGTGCCGTCGTAATAGGTCTGGCTGGCATCATACATTACCAATGCCACCCCTTCTTCGTCTATTACATAGGTGTTGCGTCCTGTAGCGAAGATGACGGTGAGGTCTTTCAGTTCTACCTCTTCTGTCGGAGCAGCCTCAATAAACTCGGTCAGACTCAGAGCCTCTGCTATCTCTTCATAATCCAAGATGGTTGTTATCTGGGATTCATTAATCACCATCTTATTGCCATCTGCATCGGTCAATTCGCCGCTGACAGTCATTACGGTATAGGTAACCAAATAACCATTTGATTCGATTTGCTGTTCTTCGCCATAAGTAAACGAGATATTGACAGCAGTCAATCCGTCGTCTGAACTGTAGACGGTGTCACCCTCTGCTATTACTGAAACAAACCAGCTATACTCTGCATCAATCGTGTTGATATTTGTGACTGAAGCGGGTTTCACATCGGCTACACCGTCAACCCACAACTCAACCATTGCTGTTACATTGTCGTTGTCGTCGAACTGATAAAGGTCTATTAGCCATTGCTCATATTCGTCCACATACTCCATTTCTGCATAGTTGGGAGTTATCTCCAGTGTTTCGGACTGCGATATGGGCTTGAAGGTAGCCTCCACTGTTACATCCTCTGCGGGCATCAGGAACTCGAATCCTGCTTGGTTGCCCGATACGCTCTGTTCTTCGCCATTCAGGCTCAGGCTCTCAAGCTCATACCCTCCGTCAGGAATGATGGTCAGAATCACCGATTCGTTTTCCCGCAGTCCTTCGCTCTTGTCGGCAGTCACGCTACCGTTCTCGCTCGGAGCGATGATGACACTATAGGTTTTTTCAGCCTTGCAGAGTTCTGCAATGGGAACCACCAAATTCTGCACCATCCAACGACCGTCCCAGCCCGGGTTGCTCCACAAGATTTCCAGCGTGAGTGATTCGGTGTTGGCAGGCAGCGTATAGGTGCCGGAGATAGATGTTTCACCGCCTTCTGCTACATCTGCGCCAACCGTTAGTCCGATAGGATTGATAAGCAGGAAGTCAAACAGTTTGCTGTTGTGCTCTTCGTCAGCCGTAAGAGTAAAGGTGATGGTACCGTCTTCGTTGTCAGTTACATTGAGGCGTACATACGAGTCGGGAGCAGCATTGGCATCAAACAGATGATAGAGTGATTTGTCGCACCACTCGCTCGGTGCCACAGCCCATGTTGTGGAAACAATCAATCCTCCCTCTTCCATTATTTCTTCGGTTGACCAGAATGAAGTGGTAGCCTCGAAGTTCTCTATGGCTTCGCCGTTGAGAGAAACGCCTGTCAGTTGCCATCCGGCATTGGGTGTGATAGTCAACATAACCGGAACCCCGGCAACTGCCTGTGCGGGAGTGGCCTCTGCCGTACCATATACGATGCTATTGTCTTGCGGATTAGTCAGTCCAAGGAAGACAACCTGATATTCTGCAGGTGCTGCCGTTGACTCCCAACTTACCATCACTCTTACCTCGTCGGCGGGCATCACAAAGGTATAAGTATTGTCGTTCACTTTCGTCACAGCAATATTGTTGGTTGTGCTCGCCTCTTTCGCTGTTATAGTACTCAACTGATAATCCGTTGCGGGAGTGACCGTCAAAGTAACAGTCTCACCTTCTGCGGCATTTGTTTTGTCGGCTTCCACCATTCCTTCCTGTCCATTACCCATTATCAATACCTGATAGGTTGCAGGAGCGACCGCCGCCGGAATCCATGCAATTTCCACATTGTCCAAATAACGGGCACCACTTGCAGAACGTATACCTACATATTCATATTCATCGTTTACCACAATTATTCCGTTTGCAGATAAAGATCCTATTAATGTCCCTTTTTTATTGTCATCATATAAATCGGATGGCGAGGAATAGGCAGTGTTGCTGCCGTAGATATCCAGTTGAGCGGCATCTCTGTTAAATTCTACCTCTACCGAGAATAAAGTTCCTCCGGATGTAGTAGATACAATCCCTGAATTATTGTTATTGGAACGAAGTTGTATATATTCTATCCCATTGCTGTGATTGGCTTGGGCTGCGTAAACAGCATCTGAAGTAAAGGTCTTATTTTCTTCTAAACCATAGCCGCTACCTGTGTTAAGACTCAAACCTGCAGAAGTGAGGACATCCTTCTTTGTTTCTACATTATATACCTTAACGGCAAGTGGGATTACTACATCAGCTACCTTGGCGTTTGACAATGTAAGTGTAGCATTATAATCGCCACCCTCCAATGCTCCGTATGAGACAGTGAGGGTTCCGCCTGTAGCAGGAAGAGAGGTATTATCTACGGAGAATACATCATCACCGGTCAAAGTGACGGTTATAACACCATCTAAGTTTGCGGCCTCCACTTCAACAGTTTGAAGACCCTCTACTCTTGTCAAGCCATATATATTTTGGGGAGTAAAAGTTATGGACTCTACATCCGCCGACAAGACAGGTTCTGTTTCTTCTACTGCATCTTCAATTGTGATGGCAAAGGAAACAACTCCCACTTGATTGGAGCTTTCCGAGAAAGTAAATTCCAAAATTTTTGTATTTTGGGGAAGATCAGAATCGGAAATGGAGAAATTGGAGCTTGTCGCTTGCTCCTCAAGCGCATTTGCTTTCGCGCCTGCGTTAAGCGTAATCGTTTTTGTTTTGGTTCCCCATTGTTTGAATGTTGCACTAACGGCAGCGATTCGTTTTCCTGTAGCAGTGAGTGTTAATGTGATAGGTGCTGCTCCTTTGGTAACAGGAACATCATCAATAGTACTCCCTGTAGCTTGTTTGCTTGCGGAGCCAAATACCACAGTAGCATCATCGTAAGTGACAGTGCGTGAGGCATAGCTATTACTCCAATCTGCAAAGTCTATAGCAGAAAAATCATAGGTGACTACTGCCGCCTTGCCTATCACACTTGCGCAGAGTAGCGCAAATAAGAATGTTAGTTTTTTCATGATTGTTGTGTTTTAAGTTAATATTGATTGTGTTTGTTTGTGCAGTTTTATCGCATTTATATACAAACCGGTATATTTGTACTTTTCGGTTTGCCTTTTGCTGTTGTCTATCCGCGCCATAACGCCCGTTTGTATGCGGGCGACAAACGGGCTGTCCGCAGTAGCAATACAATAATAATGGACGGCAAAGATACTACTTTTATCTGATATGTACAACAATATAAAAACTATTTTTCAACATATTTTTGGACATCACACAATAACACCTCACCCCCCGTCGGAAGGGTAGCAGTATCCTGTCAGTGTGCATACAATCAGGTAGCGGCAGACACAGCATCGACACATCAAAAGACTATATAAACCCCGAGAAAAATAACGGTAGGCTACTCACAACGGATAGCCTTTTCTATTATCTATACACAGGATGACTGCTGTGTGTGCCCGGTGGAATATGTTGCTGTCGTGTTGATGTTATGTTGATGTTATGTTCATCTTATGTTCATCTTATGTTTGCCTATACTGATTTTGAGCGAGTTA
>CAJOPG010000102.1 GCA_905236355.1 Paludibacteraceae bacterium
GTGTTTATGACACTCGCTTGGTACGGACACCTCAAGATGCAGGAGTTCTCATGGTTCAAAGCACTGCCGCTGATAGGCGTGATAGTGTTCAGTTGGGCAATAGCCTTCTTTGAATACTGCCTCCAGGTACCTGCCAACCGTATCGGGTTCGAGGGTAACGGAGGACCCTTCAACCTTATGCAACTCAAGATTATTCAGGAGGTGATAACTCTCACGGTATTTGTACTCTTCTCCGCCATTGCCTTCCACATGCATCTCCGTTGGAATCATATCGTGGCTGCAATGCTGATGATTCTCGCCGTGTATTTCGTATTCCGGTAAAACACAGAGCATATCACTACTACATAAACAAAAGGAACACTTCCCTCACAGAAAATGTTCCTTTTGTCTTTATCATACCCTTCCTTTATATCCAACGGACATAGCAGAAGTCCATACGATGGGGCAGTTCCTCATTCTTGGGAAACATACGGAATGCAAACTTCATACCACCAGCGTAGTCCAACTGATACTCCTTTTCAAAACGCATGATGCTGCCAAAGGTGTTCACCAGTTTCAGTTCCTCTACCTCATAGAGTTTGTCGTTGTTGTGAGTGGAGGTGCGTACTGCCACCAATTCCACACCGATACCCTTGTCATTCAAGCCCTTTGTATCAATCTCCACCGCCAGTTTGAACTTGTCTCCCACATTGGGGGTGCGAAGCATCGCCTCCGGCATCTCAACCTTCGTTACCTCTATCTCATCCCAATGGGAAGCAATATTCTCTTTCCAAGCGGCTATCTCACGCGCTTTCTTGTAGTTATCTGCTACCAATGCTGCATGGCGACGGGCCTGCTTGTTGTAGAACTTCTCGAAGTAGTCGTCCATCATACGCTTGGTAGTGAAGCGAGGAGTGATCTTAGTTACTGAATTCTTGATGGTCTGAATCCATTGAGGAGAGTAACCCTTCGAGTTGCGGGCATAATACATTGGAATGATGTCCTTCTCAAGTAGCAGATAGATAGTAGCAGCGTCTAACTGGTCTTGGTGTGCCTGATTTTCGTAGGTGCGTTTCTCTGTCAAAGCCCAACCGGCACCCTCCACATAGCCTTCCAGCCACCAGCCGTCAAGCACCGAGAAGTTAAGCACACCGTTCATCTGCGCTTTTTCTCCACTGGTACCCGACGCCTCAAGCGGACGGGTAGGCGTATTGAGCCAAATATCTACACCCGAAATGAGGCGTTTGGCAAGACGCATATCATAGTTCTCAAGGAAAATAATCTTACCCAAGAACTGAGGCATACGGCTTATTTCTATGATGCGTTTGATAAGGGCCTGACCTCCGCCATCAGCGGGGTGCGCTTTGCCGGTAAACAAGAACTGAACCGGGCAATCGGGGTTGTTAACCAACTTGTCTAAGCGATCAAGGTCGGTAAACAACAAGTGAGCGCGTTTGTAAGTAGCAAAACGACGTCCAAAACCGATAATCAGATTGTCGGCACTCATCTCGTTCATCGCACGAACTATACGGGCAGGGTCCCCCTGACTCTGCATCCATGTCTCTCTAAACTGCTCACGGATATAGTCAATCAATTTGCGTTTCAAAACCATACGAGTCTCCCATATCTTCTCATCCGGAAGATTGTTGAAAGGCTCCCACATCTTCAGGTTCGACTGGTCCTTATACCACTCCTTCGGGAATGTATCAAAATATACTGTCTTCCACTCCGAAGCCGCCCATGTAGGCATATGTACACCATTCGTCACATAATTCACATGCAATTCTTCGGGGAAATAACCGGGCCAGATGGGTGAAAACATCTTCTTCGACACCTCGCCGTGCAACCAACTTACACCATTCACTTCCTGTGAACAATTGCAAGCGAACACACTCATAGAGAACTTCTCCTGTGTGCCCGGATGCTCGCGCCCCATATCAATAAACTGTCCCCAATCAATGCCCAACTTCTGAGGATATTCACTCATATATTTGTAGAACAGACCTTCCTCAAAGGCATCGTGCCCCGCAGGAACCGGAGTATGGCAAGTATAAAGCGAACTGGAGCGAACCACCTCCAATGCTTCATTCAGAGTCAAACCCTCTGCCACAAGGTCAACCAACCGCTGAACATTAATAAAAGCGGCATGACCCTCGTTGCAATGATATACATCCTTCTTTATTCCTAATTTCTTCAGAGCAAGCATACCGCCTATACCCAACATTATCTCCTGCTTGATGCGGTTCTCCCAATCGCCGCCATACAACTGGTGAGTGATACTGCGGTCCCACTCAGAGTTCATATCGTTGTCGGTATCCAGCAGGTAGAGATTGATACGCCCCACCGCCACTTTCCACAAATAGGCATGCACCTCGCGCCCGGGATAGGGGACATCCACTACCATCGGGTTTCCATCTTCGTTCAGCACCTGCGTCAACGGAAGATTTGAGAAGTTCTGAGCCTCATAGTTGGCTATCTGTTGACCTTCCGGAGACAATGTCTGAGTAAAATAGCCGTAGCGATACAGGAAACCTATCGCAGTCATATCCACATTGCAGTCCGATGCCTCTTTCAGATAGTCGCCTGCCAATATTCCCAAACCGCCACTGTATATCTTCAAAACATGACTCAAACCGTATTCCATTGAGAAATAGGCAATGGAAGGTCTTGTCGAGTCTTTCTTCTCATCCATATAAGCGCGAAACTCTGCATAAATGCGGTTGAGTTGCCCCATGAATTTCTCATCTTTGCCCAATGCCTCCAATTTCTCATAACTGATGATATTGAGCAACACTACCGGATTCGACTGTGCCTGATGCCATGCCTCATTGTCTATATAACGGAAGATGTTCTTGGCATCGCTGTTCCACACCCACCACAAGTTATAAGCTATCTCCTGCAGTTTCTTCAGATTCTCAGGAAGATTCTGATGTACATCAATCTCTTTCCATGTTGCCTGATTCACTTTGCTTGTTTGAATTCTCATAATTCCTTATCGTTTTTTATTTGATTATCCATTTGTCAGTAACAAATTATCCGTACCCATTACCGGATTATCCTTCTGTTTTTGCTCTTGTTTGCATAGCAAAACGCCGCACACAAAACGGCGCAAAGATACGCTTTTTTTCTTATATATGAAAACAAAAACTATAAGGAAACAAAAACATTCACATAGGGCAAGCATATCAAACACACGCTCATAACTTTTCCCTCGTTGACAGAATAAAGATGTAGTACTTCTGCTGCCGATTTACAGCAAGATAACAGCAATAAATTTTTAGTGATTCGTTAGTGATTCAGCAGAGCACACCATAGTAATTACATGGTCAGTAGTGACAATATGCCGAAGAACAGAATCAAATATGCACCGGTTTAATTTCCTCAACAGGCAACTCTTTATAAATCAATAATGGTCTTGGATTATTCTTGGGTTGTTCTAAACCTATACTGCACCTGAATAATGACTATCAGACACTTACTCACACTCCCAAACATTATTCCATCCTCCGCTCATCCCGCCTCCCGCAATATTTCCCTTTAAGGGGGAGGGAAGTTTCCTTTAGAACGTCAAGGGACTTTTACAAAAGACTGCCTTTTTTTGATGCACCCTAAATTATTCATTATTCATTTTTATTTGTCAATTATTCTTCGTATCTTTGCGGCTGTTTATTTCGTTAATGAAACGGCACATCCTCATATTATGTTTTTGTCTGCTTGCTCTGTCGGTTAGTGCCGAGGTAACATTGATATTGCGCTCAGGGCAGCAGATAACCGGCACCATCCTATTAAAAAACGAGGAAGTAGTGGTGTTGCAGGACATTGACGGGAAGCGTTATCAGTATCCGCAGGCGGAAGTGCAGTCGGTGCTAACCTATGTAGAACCGGAGCAGGATGAGCAGACGGTGCGTGTCACTAAGGGGAAACGCATCGGCATGTCGTTGCATGTGGGTGGCGGCGCCGGTTGGTTGCCTGAATATGCAACAGGCGGCATGGTGTCCGGCGATGTATATATGGGGGGGTGCAATGTAGCTAAAAAACATATATTCATCGGTGCCGGCGTGGGTTACCATGCTTTTTTCTGTGGCGGAAAAACCTATTCTTTTATTCCGGTGCAGGTGCGTTTCGCCGCTCCACTGATGCAAACCAAGCACGCACCTGCATTAGGAGCAAGTGTAGGCTATGGTTTCCAACCTAAGAATCAAGGCAAAGGGGGCATGTATGCTGCGCTTGATTTTGGTTGGCGTTGTCAGTTACAAGAAAAGACGGCTTTGTTTGCAGGACTGACGGCGGCCATGCAACAAGGAAGGGCGACAGTGGAAGAGACATTCAGCGGCAACACTTATAGCAACACCGGCGTACGCACTTTCAGCATGATAGGTATGAAAGTGGCGCTACAATTTTAATCAGGAAATCTCCACCCACCCTAATGTAAAAATCCAAAGTGAGTTCTATACACACTTATTTGATTGCCTTTTATGGGTACAAACAAACGACATAAGCAACTAAGGAAAAACAAAGTGACCATCTTGCTCAACGAGAGCGAAATGAAGGCTTTGATGCGCTATTGCGACCGCCATCAGATAAAAAACCGTAGCCGCCTGATTCGCGAGGTACTTATAAAAGGCATTCTCAAACGCCTTGACAACGAATCTCCCACACTATTCGACTGACTTGTACCCTCAACATAGTCCGGCATGGTTATAGAGAGGAAGAAAGACTACTCTCAACTATTTGGAGTTTGTACGAATCTGCCCCTATGATAAACTTTCATACAAGCCATTCTGGTATTCATACATAATATTTGTGCAGTGCTGTAGCGCGCAGTACTTTTGTGGCAAAAACAAATAACAACCACTTAATACCACAAAAGTTATGAGAAAAAAAACTATTTTCATCTCGCTTACCGCTATTGCAGCTATTATCGTTCTCACCGCCACAGGGCTGGCTGTGTATAAACATTTTAACCATTCCGTCAAGAGCAAACTACAGGGAGTTGAGATTGGCAATGCCGGTCTGCGCTATGTGTATTGCGACTATATCTACAACCCTAAAACCGGCAAGAAACTTATTACCGGCATTGACTGGGTATTCGAACAATCATCCGACTCTATCGGCATTCTTGCCAAAGAGGGCAAACGCGCTTACATCAACCTCAACACCGCCTGCCTCCTCACTCCGCTTGACTATGACAAAGCCTGGGTATTCGCTTGCGACCGCGGCGTGATGGTGCGCCACGACAGCGTCTTTATTTTTCGCCGCGACGGTAGTATTGTCAATCCCCAAGGGTTGCCCTATCAGCGTGAACATGAGCTCGTATTCTTCCATAACAACCTAATCTTGCATGGTACACCCGACCTCGTAGGGGTAATTGATACGGCAGCGCAATGGGTGCTACAACCCGAATACAAAAGCATCTCTATGGATTACTCACATCGTCTCTACAATACTCAAAAGAAAGATTTGTGGCAAGTGTTTGATTTCGATATGACACCTATTTTGAAAGGCAACTACCACGATATCACTATCGATTGGTCGGAAGGCATTATCGCTACTGAATACAACGGCATTGAGCACCTCTTCTCCTACGAAGGGAAGATGATGTATGAGGTTATCTATCGTCGAATACGCGAACTCAACTACGAGACCGACAGGAAAGACAAAAACGGCGCCCCTATATATGCCCCGACCAACTGCTATGTCTATGAGGCATACAACGGCAAATGCGGGTTGATGAACCGGCAATATAAGATTCTCACCCCGCCGCAGTTCAGAAACATAGAAGCACAGACCCAACATATCTTCTTTGCTTCTTTCGGGGATTATTCATCACGGTTTGGTACACTTATTGACGAACTTGGGAAACCGATAAGATAAGCCGGAAGTCAAAAGAAAGGCGGCAAATAGCCTCTGTGGAACAAAGGTGTCCGGTCAGCGGATGTAAGGAATCAGAACAATGAGAAAGATAATGAGATATATAGGTATTCTTATCGCCTCACTGATGATACTGAGTGTGGTGCAGGTGCTGGTGCTCAAGTTTGTGCCGGTCACCTGCACTCCGCTTATGCTGCTGCGCAAGGTTCAAGCCCACAAAGAGGGAAGAACTCTTATATTACAAAAGCATTGGTGCCCTTTAAGCGACATCTCACCCGCCCTTCAGAAAGCCGTCATTGCCAGCGAAGACAGCCATTTTTATGAGCATGGAGGCTTTTCTAAAGACGGTTTGAGCAGAGCCTGGCGGGAGCAACAAGAAGGCATAGTGCGTCATGGTGGAAGCACCATCTCACAGCAGACTGCAAAGAATGTATTTTGTCTGCCCCACCGCACCTATCTGCGCAAAGCGGTTGAAGCCTACTATACTATTCTCATAGAACTACTATGGGGCAAAGAGCGCATATTGGAAGTGTATCTGAATGTAGCAGAGACGGGTGATGGCATTTTCGGGGCAGAAGCCGCAGCACAAAAATACTTTCACACCACTGCTTATTTATTAAACAGAAACCAAGCTGCGCTTATTGCTGTATGCCTGCCCAATCCTCGCAAGATGTCGCCTGCACACCCTACACCCTATATCTGCAGACGGCAACAGACCATTCTCAAACGAATGCAGATGATGTAGAAAAAGAAACAGTCCCCTCTTGAAACATAACATACAACCTCAAGACAACCTCAGTCGATTATGTTGATGTTATGTTCATCTTATGTTTATCTTATGTTTGGGGTATCTGATCCTCAGGAATTTACAAAGGTTTTCCAAACTCCGTTGTTTATGAAAATAACGAATATATGATTGTTTGTCAAGCAATTATTCGGCTGAGAAGATTCTACTTTTCTGTACTTTCTTGACTTTACCGCATCGTGCGGGGATGGCTTTAAGATTGATCTGCTTGGGGTCGCCCATAATAGCTATCACCATTGACTTGCCTTGCAACCGGGTTTGATAGAACTGCTCTATCTGTTCAAACTTGAGCCGTTGAATCTCCCGCACCTGCATAATGGCGGGATCATAGTTATACCCCAACCTCATCCAATCGGCATAGACCTGACTTTTTCTGCGGAAAGACGGTTTATCGGCCAACGCCATCTGCCGCAAGTGAATACGCAGTCGCTCCATATTTTCCGGCAGGAGAGGCATTGAGTCAATCAGGTTCATATACACATCCAACACATCATTCACCTTGTCAGACTGCGTTCCTACATATCCTACGAAGAAAGTGTTGCGCCCTTGCAATTGCGGTTTTTGGAAAGCGCCAACAGCCGTATAAGCCAGACTGCGTTTCTCGCGTATTTCATTCATCACAATGCCTGAGAATCCATCACCATAGTATTCATTGAAAGCATTATAGGCAACCGCTTCCTTGATAGAATAGGGTTCGCCCTCTGTAAAGAAGTACACTTTGGCTTGCTGCATTTCCTTGTCGGGCAGGAAGAACACCTGTGCTTCGGGATACTGCCAGCGCGTCCTCTCAATGGGCGACTCCGTAGCATGTGCGAACTCTTGCATGGGCAGGCGGTCTTTGAGCAGCACTGCCACCGAATCAATAGACAGAGTCCCCACATAGTGAATATCCAGCGCATAATCGAGGGCTTTATGGAACTCCGCCGACAACTTGGCAGGTGTCAGTTCCATAATCTGCGTCAGCGAAGGTCGATTGATAAAGGGTGATTTATCACCATATAGCACATACTGATAGAATGCTGAAGCACAGATGTCAGTATTGCGTTTCTCCATGCGCCGACTCATATATGCCTGCCCTTTTACATTGTTCAATTGGGTGTCATCGCCGCCAAAGTCAGGAAACAGCATCTGTAAGTTCACCAGTTTGATGATATCTTCCATCTTGTCTTCATTGCCTTCTATATCGACATAAAGCCAACTATCATCCACTGCGTAAGAGCACTTACCCCCCAACTCTGCCAGTTGCTCACGAAATTCGTTAGCCGACATACCCGGATTACCCTGCACACCGGCAAGATTCATCAGTTGTACGGCATAGTCAAGCAATGGTGATTTTTCTGTTCCAATGCCGTATTTCAGACGAAGGGTGAAGATGGAGTTTTTGGTATTAGCCGTACGGAAAAGTCGCACATTGTCATACAAAAGTCCTCTGTCCACCTCATCAAAATTACAAAAGATAGGTTTGACCGCCCCCGTGGGAATATTCTGAAATGCTTCATAATAAGCAGACACACCCTGCGGCGGGTCGATCGGCTTGATTTGTGGTTTGGGCAGTTTGTTCTTCTTGGGATTACCTTCTGCAATAGAGAAAAATTTGGAGGGTGCAGTCAGATAAAGTTCAGCCACTCTTTTAACATCTTCCCGCGAGTAGGTGCTGACTGCTTCCATCTCTTCTAACAGTTTCTCCACAGGTTGGTTATAGGCGAACGCCTGCATAAGCAAAGAAGTTTTTTCCTCTGCATACTCCAACATACGCTCATAGTTTTGTCGGTAGTTTTCCCTTACCGACTCCAGAAGTCTGTCAGAGAAATCTCCTTTGCAGAGTTTCTCCACTTCGGCAAACACCAGTTCTTCTGTTTTTTTGTCGGAAGTATAGACTCCTGTTTCCGGGTCCATATAGGGTATGGTTATCAGCATCACCCTGCCTGCATCGCGTCGGGAATCCAAAGCCGCCTGTGCAACCATCACCTTGCTATCCACCGCCAAACGATCCAACAACCCTATATTCATATCATTCGACAAAAGGGAGAGCGCAAATTCAAGCAACTGTTCGTCTTTGTGTCCTACAGGAACTCCTTTGTAGCCCCATATCAGTTCCGGCATATAACCTAATGCCGCCTTATAGTGCTCATTGGTGTCAAAGGATGTATTATCATAGGGTTCCCGTATAGGCAGCGGTTTTGGCTGCAACTTTCCGAACGTTTTCTCTATCAGCGGTCTTGCCTCTTCCGAAGAGAAGTCCCCTACCAAAACAAGCGCCATATTGTTAGGCACATACCAAGTATTAAAGAACTCTATCAACTGCCGAAGTTTAGGATTCTTCAAATCTTCAGGATAACCTATGACATCTCGTGCGTAAGGATGACCCTCATATAGTTTTTCACTTACGAAGTTCCTTACATGTGTCTCATTGTCATCCAAATACATATTATACTCTTCAAACACATTCTCCAATTCCGCCTGAAAGGTACGGAAGACAGGATTGATGAGCCGGTCGGTATAAAGAGTAAGCCATCGCTCCAATTCGTAAGAGGGGAAAGTGTTAAAATAAGCGGTAAAATCATAGGTGGTAAATGCATTGAGGTTCTCGCCGCCAATACCTTGCACCAGATTAGAGAATTCATCTGTGGCACTATATTGTGCTGCTGCGCGCGACGCCTCATTTATCTTCAGTTGAATAGCATCACGCTCTTTGCTGTCATCTGTTTGAGATAGTTCTTCATACAAAGAGAGGACCTGCTCGTAGAGTGGTTTTTCTTTTTCCCAATCAAGAGCACCTATTGTCTCTGTTCCTTTGAAAAGCATGTGCTCTAAATAGTGTGCTAACCCGGTTGCTGTTTCCGGTTCATCAATAGAACCGGCGCGTGTGATGGTGTAACCATGCACATCGGGTTGGTCGTGATCCTCCCACAGATAGACAGTCAGACCATTTTCCAACTTGTAGACACTCAAACCTTCAGGCAGTTGAGAAGCGAACACTCCCCATGCTACCACTACAACACTCAGCAACGATAACAATCTTTTCATTTTTTCGTATTGAATTTTGATTTATTATTTGTTCAGTTCGCGCACAGCCTGTTTGGTAATGTCATCATCACGTTCAAAGAGCGGATAGAAGCCTTCGTCACCCAACATATCACGCACAATATAGGCAGTAACAATACGCTTAAGCAGGGGCTTGGACTTGGCAATCTGCGCTTCATCTGGTTCTATGCCTTTTTCTTTGGCAAACTGTATAAAATCGGGCACCCAGTTTTGCGAGTTAAGATATTTCTCCATCGACTGCCAATCTTTATACTGCTCCAATTTTTTTCTATTCTTATCAGTATAGCGATAGGCGTACTGATAAGTGTAGGCCAGATTGACCACTTTATTAAACCAAGGCGTATTGAGTGTGGTATCTCTTCCGACAAACACATCCGGCATAATGCCCCCACCGCCATACACTTTTCGGCCCTTCTTTGTATAGTAAATAGTGGTATCATTCAGCGAGATACTGTCCTTGCTGTACATCTCGCCATGCTCAAACCGCTCAAGCAGGTCCTTTTCATAATCTTCCTGTTTGCCCAACTCATAGGGTTTCTGTATGCAGCGCCCTGAGGGAGTATAGTAGCGGGCAACGGTCAAACGGAGGGCGGAACCGTCAGTGAAACTCATTTGTTGCTGCACAAGACCTTTTCCAAAAGAGCGTCTGCCGACAATCACAGCCCTATCGTTATCCTGCATCGCCCCAGCGAAAATCTCTGATGCAGAAGCAGAAAAATCATCAATCAGCACTGCCAAATCGGCCTTCTGAAACCGTCCTAACCCATTGGCCTTAGCCTCATAGCGCGGATAGGCGCGTCCTTCGGCATATACAATCATATCCCCCGCCTCCAAAAACTCGTTTGCCATTTTTATAGCCTGGTCCATATACCCTCCGGAATTCTCACGCAAATCCACGATATAGGCGGTCGCACCTTCAGCTTTCAACTTGGTCAAAGCGGTAATAAACTCGTTGTATGTTGTTTCTCCGAACTTGTTTACACGCACGAAACCTATCTTAGGTGTCACAAGAAAAGCGGCATCCACAGAATGGACTGGGATATCACCGCGCACCACGGTATAATGCAGCACCTCATCTGTGCCGTTACGCCGAACACCCAAACGCACTTCCGTGCCCTTCTCTCCACGCAAAGTATGCATCACCTTCTCATTGTTGATACCTTTGCCTGTGAAAGCAGTGTCATTCACTTCCACTATCTTGTCACCCGCTAGGATTCCGACATGCTCGCTTGGACCGCCACTGATAACAGAAATAATGGCAATCGTATCGTTCTGAATGGAAAATTGCACACCAATGCCCGAGAACGAACCGCCCAACTCTGAGTTTACAATCTCCATGTCTTTCTTGGGAATATAGGAAGAATGAGGGTCTAACTTACTTACAATATCGTCCATCACCTCTTCCGAAAGGCTATCCACATCTATAGGGTCAACATACGAGCGTTGCATATATTGCAACAATTGGTCCACCTTTGACAATGAGATATTTATTCCATTCCAGCGCAGTTGCTGGGCATTGGCATTGTTGGAAATAGCGTTGCCGATAAAAAAACCTATCAGCAGCGTCACAATTGTGATTGTAGGATACACATATTTCTTCATAGAATCTATAATTTAGCCTGTCATGTCTGCTATTTTGTTCAGAGATATTACTCCACCGGAAGATATTCCACCTCAATGCCCACCTTTCTGAGGAGGTCAAGGCCATCGGTCAGACGGTATTGTTCACCATACACTACGCGTTTGATACCCGACTGAATAATCAGTTTGGCACATTCGATGCAGGGCGATGCCGTCACATACAAGGTTGCACCTTCCGACGAATTGCCGGAGCGTGCCACTTTGGTTATTGCATTGGCTTCAGCATGCAGTACATACGGATACGACACATTATTCTCGTCTTCACAACAATTTGGGAAACCCGAAGGCGTGCCGTTGAATCCGTCTGAGATAATCATCTTTTCTTTCACCAGCAATGCCCCCACTTTCCTGCGGGTACAATAAGAATTTTCTGCCCAGATGCGGGCCATGCGCATATAACGCTCATCAAACAAGTGTTCTCTGCTCATCCTATCAGTTCGTTTGCAAAATCTTTTATGTTTACACCATCAAAAGTTCCCGATGTCATCATCAGCAATACTGCGTTGGTATAATCCTGTTCACGCAACACTTGCTGCAGTACTGAGGAATCGGTAAACACTCTTACATTTTCCGTGCCAAAAGCCCTGCATACTTCTTCAGGGGCGATGGGGGTCAGTCGTTTGTGCTCTATCACCTTCGGATTAAAATATACGAATGCCGTATCCGCTTCCGCCATACAACCCTCATACTGAGGCAAGAAGTCCGCCATCAACGAGGAAAAAGTATGCAACTCCATACATGCTATCAGGCGCTTGTCAGGATACTGCTCGCGCACGGCATTCACCGTTGCACGCAGTTTGCTTGGAGAATGTGCAAAATCTTTGAAGGCCACACTACTGTCTTTCTCAACTATTTTCTCAAGTCGGTTGCTCGCACCTGTAAAGTCAGACAATACACGATAAAATGTCTTTTCTTCTATTCCTATATAACTGCAAGCCAATTGGGCGGCATGAAGATTTTGCAGATTATGCTGTCCGAACACCGACAAGCGTATCCTTTCCTTTGTCACATAAGTAATGCCATCACGCACCTCATACTCGGGCGTATTATAACCCCTGCATTCTATATCCGGACGCGCTTCAGAAGCTATCTTCCGTAAGTTCTCGTCTCCATCGAAATAAATAAACTTACCTTTATCTTCTATCAAAGAAACAAAAGTACGGAAAGTGTCCACATACTTTTCAAAAGTCGGGAACACATTGATATGATCCCAAGCAATGCCCGTCAAAATAGCAATATGAGGATGATACAAATGAAACTTGCTCCGCAGGTCAAGCGGAGAAGTCAGATACTCATCACCCTCAAACACCGCATAGCGTGCCGTATCAGACAATCGCACCATATTCTCAAACCCTTCGATCTGAGCCCCCACCATATAGTCCGCCTCTATGCCGAGTTTACGCAACGCATATAGTATCATCGCCGTGGTAGTGGTCTTACCATGAGAACCGCCTACCACAATACGCACCTTGTTCTTTGTCTGCTCATACAGATACTCCGGAAAAGAATAAATCTTCAAGCCCAACTCCTTGGCACGAAGCAACTCCGGATTATCTTCTCGGGCATGCATTCCTAAAATAATGGCATCAATGTCTTTTGTGATATTCTCCGGATACCAACCGGTCTGAGCGGGCAACAAGCCCTTAGCCGCCAACCTGCTTCTGGCCGGATCGAATATCTCGTCGTCCGAACCCGTTACCACATAACCTTCTTTTTCTGCCACAGCCAATGCCAGATTGTGCATTGCAGCACCACCTATCGCTATAAAATGTATACGCATATCTGTTTCCTTTTATTTTCCTCCGCCAACCTTTAGTTCCGGATAGGCTATTCGATGATGATTCATCTGCAGCAGACGCTCCTTGAATACCTTTTTTATATCTTCCACATTCTTAAAGGACAATGGTGTTTCAGCAAACTGACCGTCGCTTACTTGGGCTCCCACCATCTGTTCTACCATCCGGCTTATACTCTCTTCCGTATATACATCCAAACTCCGGGAACGGGCCTCCACTGCATCTGCCATCATCAAGATACCTGTCTCCTTAGTCTGAGGCTTAGGACCGGGATAGCAGAACATATCTTCATCAATCTCCTCTCCGGGATGATTGTTACACCAATTGTTGTAGAAATATCTCACCTTGGTTGTTCCATGATGCGAAGATATAAACTGCATTATCACCTTCGGCAGTTTATATTGCTTTGCAAGTTTCAAACCTTCTGCTGTATGACGAATAATTTTCTGAGCAGCATCCGTCTCACTCATCTGCAAAAGCGGATTTACGCCATCAGTCTGATTCTCCGTAAAGCAATGAGGGGACGATATCTTGCCTATATCATGATACAACGCGCCCGCCCTTACTAATAATGAGTCGGCGCCTATTGCCTTGGCAGCCTCAGTCGCCAAATTACTTACCTGCAGCGAGTGCTGAAATGTCCCCGGAGCCTCCTCTGCCAAACGCAACAACAACTGATTGTTCACATTTGTCAACTCCACCAATGTCAACGAACTGACAAAACCAAACGCCTTCTCACACACATATATCAAGCCGTATATCAACAACATCAGCAAGCCATTGCCGAAAAACCACAAATACTGCCACTTGTCCAACATCTGCCAATCGCCCGTTGTGGCAATCGTGAAAGTCGTATATACCAATATATATGTCAGAAATATATATATCGTAGTCAACGCCAACTGCGAACGCTGTGCCAAGTCCTTCAGACCAGATACGGCGACAATGCCCACAGCCAACTGTATCACCACAAACTCATACGGAGCCTCCACCACCAATGCCGTCAGCAACACCGATGACAAATGGACCTGAAATGCCGTGCGGGAATCAAAAAATATTCTGACCAACACCGGTATCCACGCAAAAGGTATCACATATACACTGATGCGCGTAAAACGCAACACCAATGCAGACATCAAGGTCAAAACACCTAACAATATACAAATAAACAACACATTCCTTGTCGTACAATAATTCTTCCTGAATGTGTACAGATACAGGGCCAACATGCCTATAAACAAGCATACCAGCAGCACATAGCCTATTTCCGACCACAAAGCATGATGCTTGTCCTCCTCGCGCTCATCGCAGGCTATCCGCAGAGAATTCAACACCTGATAAGTCCGGTCCGTCACTATCTCACCCTGACCTACTATACGCTCACCCTTCTGCACCATTCCCTCTGTCAAAGAAACAGACGACAGTAAGCTTTCACGCATATGGTTAGAAGTCAGCGTATCATACACCATGTCCGGCACTAAATATTGATCAATGTCTATGTTGCGCAAACGACTTCCGCTGAATATCGGAGCATCTTCCAGCAATTTGTCATAGGCCGTCTTCGGAGTATATATCGATGACAATAATAACGCTGTCGCCTCACGATTTTCACTCACAATCAACACCTTCTTATAACCGTCTTTCCGCAGTTGTTCCAATTCCGCCAAACCCATTATGCCCCTTTCATATAGACTTTTGAACTGCATAACCAAATACTCACGCTGCTTGTCTGTCAGTGCATCCGCCTTCTCCTCCGACAACAACTTTTGCAACCGCTGTTCTCCCAACTCCTTGTTTATTATATAGCAAGGACTGTAGTTTTTCAATACTTGTTCCCGTTCCTGCTGCAATCTGGTCTCTGTCTTATATATCGGGAAATCCTGCTCCGCCGTCAGTAGTTCATAGCGCCATGGCTTACCCACCTCAAAATAGTATTTGAAGTTACTTGTACGCCGGGGCAACAAATAAACCACCAGCACAATGAGCAACATAAATATCACACTCTGCAATACATATTGCAATATCTGCTTGTTGATATTCATACTTTTATCTTTTATTTCTGAAAAAATCCTGTATCAGTTTTTTGCACTCGTCTTCCAACACCCCCCTACTCACACTACACTTCGGATGAAGAGCCGTTGGTGCCAATCTGCTGTAGCCGCGCTTTTCATCTGCTGCGCCATACACCAACCGCTTCACTTGAGCCCACCCTATCGCCCCTGCACACATCACACATGGTTCCAAAGTAACATACATTGTGCAATCTGTCAAATACTTTCCACCCAATGTCTGAGCCGCAGCCGTTAACGCTTGCATCTCGGCATGAGCAGTCACATCCTGCAATGTTTCTGTCAGATTATGCCCGCGCCCCACTATGCGCCCCTCGCATACTACGATACAACCCACAGGTATTTCGTCTGCCGACATAGCCTTGCGTGCTTCCGACAGAGCTAAACTCATATATCGCACATCCTCTTCCATTACCGCACAAAGATAATGCTTTTCCCTGTTTCTTACAAACCTTCATTTCTTCAATCAGAAATTCGCCCCGCTCAAGTTCTCTATTCCTCACCATAACGCTCCGACACCTCATCCATCAACCTGAACAACTCTTCCTTATTCTCACACCGAAGCATTGCTATCCGAGTCTGCCTGAAATCATATAACCCCTTGAACACGGGCGATGCCGCAAAATGCCGACGGGAATGTACTATCCCTTTACGCTCATCACCTATCCATTCTATACTCCGCTCTACATGCTCTTTCAATATATCTATCTGCCACCGCATTGAGGGAGGAGACCATGCCTCGCCACAATCAAGATACAATCTGATCTCCCTGAATATCCATGGATGACCGAATGTTCCGCGACCTATCATTATGGCATCCACACCATATCTGTCAAAACATTCCTTCGCACGCGCCGGCGTCGTCACATCACCATTGCCCGTTATCGGGATATGCATTCGGGGATTATTCTTCACCGCACCTATCAAACTCCAGTCTGCCTCACCGGAATACATCTGACTCCGGGTGCGCCCGTGAATTGTCAAACCCTGTATCCCGCAATCTTGCAAGGACTCTGCCAAATCCACTATTATTTTCTGCTCCTCATTCCAGCCCAAACGAGTCTTTACAGTCACCGGAACACGAACCGCATTCACTACTGCACGAGTTATCGCAAGCATCTTGTCCGGATATTGCAACAAACCCGCACCGGCACCCTTTCCCGCAACCTTCTTCACAGGACAACCGAAGTTAATATCTATATAATCAGGCCCCACTTCTTCCACTATCCTCGCCGCCTCCGCCATCGAATCGGCATCTCTGCCGTATATCTGTATTGCAACCGGACGCTCCGCATCTGCTATAGTCAACTTCCGAAGTGTCGAGTTTACACTTCTTACCAGTGCGTCCGCATTCACAAACTCCGTATATACCCTATCCGCTCCAAACTGCTTGCACAACAATCTGAATGCAGGATCGGTCACATCCTCCATCGGCGCTAAATATAATGGATAATCTCTCATCTTCAACATATTATACTTCTCCTAAAGACACCTGACACTCTTCCTCATTTACACTTCAGTAACTCGTTGGATTTCAATAGGAGTCTCGGGTTCTTCTAAACCTGCCATAATACCACCTAAGGCAAACATATATAACATTCCCCACCCGCTTCATCCACAACTATTAACAACCCCATCCCTATTCAACCCCAATCGGGCATTGGCGTTTTGATGATTATAACTTTATTTTGAATAGATTTTTTGCCGTTTTGAGAACACAATGGGTTCCCATTGTAGTAACTGAAAAGCGGCAAAAAAAGATACCCAAAAGAAAATTCGTAAGCGCCAAGCAGTCTAATGACCGATTTGGGCTTAACCGTTTGCCGAAGCAAAGATACAACTTTTTCTGCATATCTCAATTATTTTTTATACCTTTGCACCCTAAAAAATACATCACCAAAAACAACTTCAATGGAATCACCATACCAAAAAGATGTCATCGATTTCGTCACTGTTAGTGTTCAGACATGCCTTCTCCTTGAGCATGTCGCCGAATTAGAGAAAGACGACTTTGTGGAAAAACTGCTGATCTATCTGCCTCTGCTATATGTCAAAACGCGTGCATTAGGCAAAGCCGAAACAAACTCTGAAGGTTCCAACCCTACATGCGTCACCGAGGAAGACTACAACTTCATTTCTGAAGGAGTCCGGCAAATTATGGGAGATGACGATGCCTATTTGGAAGTGTTCATGCAAGATATGCAATACAGCGATCGGCCTATCACCGCATTCCTCTCTGAAAATATCGCAGACATCTACCAGGAACTCAAAAACATGGCATTCAACTACCAACAAGAAAATACTGCCGTAATGCTCGAAGCCGTAAACACTTGCATCGAAACATTCTATGAATACTGGGGGCAGAAACTCCTAAATGCTCTCCGGGCCTTGCATAACATCAACAATCAAAATCGATAACCGCTCGTGCTCACTAATCATTTCCAACATAGAATAGAGAAAGAAGAAATCAACACCTTGCCACTTGCTGAGTTTCATGGAGAAGTAATCGTAGTCCGTAATCAGGAAACGCTGGATGAGGCTCTCGGCTATCTCGGTAAACAACACTGCGTAGGCGTAGATACTGAAACACGGCCTAGTTTCGAAAAAGGACAACATTTTCCCACCGCCCTACTGCAAATAGCCACCACTAAGCGTTGTTACCTGTTCCAACTCAGATACACAGGCTTCACACCTGCAATGGCAGACTTCTTTGCCAACCCGGCTGTCTGCAAAGTGGGACTTGCCTTTCATGATGACATCACCGGGCTTCAACGACTCCATCCTTTCACACCTACCAATTGTATCGACCTACAGAAGATAGTTCTCAAATATGGCATTCTTGACCTCGGGTTGCAAAAAATGTTCGCCATCATTTTCCACCAGAAAATCAGTAAATCACAACAACTTACAAACTGGGAGAACCCTGTTCTCACACCTGAACAGGCACGTTATGCTGCCACCGATGCATGGGCCACTTTACTCATATACAAACAACTGCGTCGCACGCGGCAACTTCCCCGTGCCGCCTACTTGCACCTGCGGCAAGATGACCTGCTGCTCCAACAACAGCACCAACTACTCATCCAACAACAACGACAAACTGACATATCCCATGACCCGCATCTATCTCAAGAAACATAAAGAGGAAGCTCTTTTACGCTTCCACCCATGGGTTTTCTCGGGTGCCATAGCACACATTGAAGGCAATCCGGAAGAAGGCGACATCGTAAGCGTACTCTCTTCGGAAGGCGCCCCCCTTGGCGTGGGACATTATCAGGAAGGCAGTATCTGCGTACGCATCTTGGAGTTCCGCACCGAAACTCTCACTGACAACTTCCTCTCACAACGCATCCATACTGCTTATCAGATGCGCCAATCACTACAACTCATCACTCCGAACAATAACACATATCGGCTCATCCATGGAGAAGGCGACTTCCTGCCCGGTCTCATCGTCGATGTCTATGCTGACACAGCCGTCCTGCAGGCCCACTCTGCCGGTATGCATCGGATGCGGCAACTCATAGCAGAAACCATCGTGGAACAAGTGCCCGAAGTCAACAATGTGTACTATAAATCCGAAAGCACTTTACCATTTAAGCGCCATTTCACCGACATACAAGACGGATGGCTCATTCATTCTGGAAATCAGGAATCGGAATATTGGAGTAAAGAAAACGGACTTGAGTTTTCTATCGACTGGCTGCGCGGACAAAAAACCGGATTCTTTGTGGACCAACGGGAAAATCGGGCTCTGGTGGAACACTATAGCAACGGGCGACGAGTCCTCAACATGTTCTGCTATACCGGTGGTTTCTCCGTCTATGCTCTGAGAGGCGGGGCACAACTCGTCCACTCCGTTGATAGTTCCGACAAAGCCATTCAACTGGTCCAATGCAATGTCAACCGCAACTTTCCCGATTGCAATCGTCATGAAGCCTTCTGCCGGGACGCCTTCGCTTTCTTGGATAATATCAATGCTAAAACACCCTACGACCTTATCATTCTTGACCCACCCGCATTTGCCAAACACCGAGAGGCTGTCAAAAATGCGCTGCAGGGATATAAGCGACTCAATTATAAGGCATTCTCGCAAATTGCCTCTGGCGGTATTCTCTTCTCTTTCTCCTGCTCGCAAGCAGTGGATAAAGATATGTTCCGACTTGCCGTTTTTTCCGCAGCAGCCATGGCGGGAAGAAAAGTACGAATTCTGCACCAACTGCACCAACCACAAGACCACCCCATCAGCATCTATCATCCCGAAGGGGAATATCTGAAAGGACTCGTACTTTATGTGGAATAATGCGGATAAACTAATGACACCTGCATCGTAACTCCCTATAACACGATAGTATTCCAAAGTGATTATCGAGAGGTCCCGGAGATGACGGCAAGAGAAGCATTGACCGCCTTGAAAAATGTGACGATGGAAACTGCTCAGTTGAAAAAGCACAAAAACATCTTGCGTATTCAAAAAACTTATTGTACCTTTGCAACCGCTTTTGAGAAAGCACCAAATGTGGAAGAGGAGCGGCGCTGATTTCCATTGTGTATGAAGCAAGCACTCCTTGACCATTATCGTTTAACTTAATACAACTTTTAAAGATGTATCTAACATCAGAAAAAAAGGCAGAGATCTTTGCACAATACGGCAAAGACGCCAAAAACACCGGTAGTGCAGAAAGCCAGATTGCACTGTTCACTTTCCGTATTCAACACCTTACCGAGCACCTGAAGAAGAACCAAAAGGATTTCGGTACAGAGCGTGCCCTTACACGTCTCGTCGGTAAGCGCCGCCGTTTGTTGGACTACCTCAAAGAGCAGGACATTGAGCGTTACCGCGCTATCATCAAAGAATTGGGTATCCGCAAATAAGCCATATCCACTTTGCATAAAGGACTCCCATCGGAGTCCTTTGTTGTTTAACAACCATACTATATGAATGTACGAATAGAATCCGGTTGGAAGTCTGTTTTGCAAACCGAATTTGACAAACCTTACTTCGAGTTGCTCACCGAATTTGTCCGCCAAGAATATAAAACCAAACAGATATTCCCGCCTGCACGGTTGATATTCAATGCCTTCGACTCCTGTCCATTCGACAAAGTCAAAGTAGTCATCATCGGCCAAGATCCCTACCATGATATCGGGCAGGCTCACGGATTATGCTTCTCCGTACAGGATGGGGTGCGAGTGCCCCCTTCGTTGCAAAATATATATAAAGAAATACAAAGCGATTTAGGGCATCCTTCTGTTTGTACCCCAAACGGCAATCTTCAACATTGGGCAGACCAAGGTGTTCTGCTTTTGAATGCCACCCTTACTGTGGAGGCACACAAAGCAGGTAGCCACCAAAACAAAGGATGGGAAGAGTTTACCGATGCTGCCATCAAGGCCCTTTCTGATAGGCGCAAGCATATTGTGTATATTTTATGGGGCAGTTATGCCCAGCGGAAAGCCGCCTTTCTCAACAGCAAGGATAATCTAATACTCAAAGCGGCTCACCCCTCTCCCCTCTCTGCCTACAATGGATTCTTCGGATGCCGCCACTTCTCTCTAACCAACCGCTATTTGGAACAAAACGGAATAACTCCTATAGATTGGTAAGAAAGAGAACGGACTGATACCAATTTATATCAATCCGTTCGCCTTACTTTTATAAGCAACTACAGATAAGATCTACTTTACAATAAGCATGGCATCACCATAATCACCAAAGCGGAAACCCTCCTCTATAGCAACTTCATAGGCATGCATCACTTGCTCATAGCCTCCAAATGCCGCCGTCATCATCAATTGTGTGGACATTGGCATATAAAAATTAACAAGAAAGGCATTAGCCACAGAAAACTCATACGGCGGGAAGATAAATTTGTTAGTCCAACCGTCAAATGCCTTAACATGACCATTGGTACCTACAACCGACTCCAGCACTCGCATCACATCGGTTCCTATAGCGCAGATGGTCTTTTCTTCTTCATGCAAACGCTCTATCGTATCCACCACTTCTTGCGTGATTGTCATCTTCTCGGAATCCATTTTATGTTTCGTCAGGTCTTCCACATCTATACTCTTGAAGTTGCCCAACCCTACATGTGAGGTAATAAAACTCCAATTGATGCCGCATATTTCCATCCGTTTGAACATTGACTTGGAAAAATGCAATCCTGTTGCCGGCACTGCCACTGCTCCTTCCTTCTCCGCAAAAATAGTCTGATAACGCTCCTCATCTTCAGTATCACGCTCATCCGGATTCTCTCGATCACGATGAATATATTTAGGAAGCGGTGTATTACCCAACTCAAATAATTTCCGGCGGAACTCATCACCTGTGTAATCCGACAAGAAGCGGAGTGTTCGACCACGCGAAGTAGTATTGTCTATTACTTCTGCGACGATGCTGGAATCCGTCCCGAAATATATTTTATTTCCTATGCGTATTTTGCGGGCAGGATCCACAAGCACATCCCAATAACGACTCTCTTTGTTCAGTTCGCGCAACAGGAATACCTCTATTGAAGCGCCTGTTCGCTCCTTCGTACCATACAAACGAGCCGGGAACACCTTTGTGTTGTTGAAGATAAAATGATCACCATCGCCGAAATAGTCCAACATTTGAGGAATCTGCTTGAACTCAATCTCGCCGGTTTTCCTATGAAGCACCAACAATCGTGCCTCATCACGATAAGTGGTAGGATATTGTGCAATTAGTTCCTTCGGAAGATTAAATTTGAATTGTGAAAGTTTCATATTATTTATTCTATGTTATCAACCATTTATATTATTCAATTGCTTCTATCGGCTTGAGGTCCGCTATCAACTGCTCAAATTGCGGAAAAGTAAGGCAGTCCTCCACACTTGTATTCCCTACCCTTGTCCGCCTCAAAGCAATCAAATGTGCTCCACTCTCAAGCGCCTCTCCGATATCTCTTGCCAAGGCACGGATGTAAGTTCCCTTACTGCATACTATGCGAAGCGTCAATTGCTGCAACTCTCTGTTATACTGAACCACTTCTAACTCATCTATCACAAGCAACTTGGGCTTCAATTCCACTTCTTGCCCTTTGCGGGCATAGTCATACGCTCTTTTCCCCTCTATCTTAACTGCCGAAAACGCCGGCGGCGTTTGCCATATCTCCCCCCTAAAACGAGACAACACACTATTGATAAGTTCAATATTGATATGCTCCGTCGAATAAATCCGGTCTATGGGTTTTTCGAGATCAAAACTCGGAGTGGTTGCTCCTAATTGAAGTGTCGCTACATACTCCTTAACATCATGCTGCAGTCTGTCTATCTGTTTAGTCATCTTCCCTGTGCAAACCACTACCACTCCTGTTGCCAAAGGATCAAGCGTTCCCGTATGACCCACCTTCAAGCGCTTCACTCCCAACCGATGACATAACAACCACCTCACCTTTCCCACTACATCGAAGGAGGTCCATCTGTAAGGTTTGTCAAATGCAAGTATCTCCCCTTCTATAAAATTCATCCGACAAAATTATATATAATCGCAAAAGTACCCATCAAGAGGCAATATATAGCAAAATATATCAGCTTTTGTCGCTTCACAATCTGTATCATAAAGCGGCAGGCAAAGCAACCTGTCACAAACGCAGCGAAGAAGCCCACCAACAAAGGCAGCCACCCTATACCACTGAAAAGCAACGGACTCTTTAGAACCTCTAATATGTCCAACAATGCCTCCCCTAATATAGGAATCAACACCATAAGAAAAGAGAATTGTGCTACACTTTCTTTTTTTACACCACAAAGCAATCCCGTTGCTATTGTAGTCCCTGAGCGTGAAAGCCCTGGCAATACGGCCAGTGCTTGAGCACAACCGATAATAGCAGCATCTCTATATGACACTTCATGCCCCTCGCCCTTACGCTTCTTAGTTATACACTCACTCAACAGTAAAAGTAATGCCGTTATTATCAAGCATATTCCCACAAGCAGCAACCCATTGCCAAACAACTGCTCCACATAATCTTTAAAGAACATTCCCACAATAAAGACAGGAATCATAGA
>CAJOPG010000103.1 GCA_905236355.1 Paludibacteraceae bacterium
ATGGCATAAAAAGATTGCATTATTTAAAGATGTCCAACGAGCTGGTTCTGCTTCACAATCAAAACATTTTTTGTTGTCTTCTTCACTACCATAAAATTAAAATAATAAATGCTGATATGAAAAAATTCAAGTTATGGAATACAATATGTGGTTGGGTGGCATTTGCCATCGCTGCAGCCACATATCTGCTGACCATTGAACCTACAGCCTCATTCTGGGACTGTGGCGAGTTTATCTCCTCTGCTTACAAATTAGATGTCGGACACCCGCCAGGAGCACCCTTCTTTATGCTGATGGGGCATTTCTTTAGTCTATTCGCAAGCGATGCCTCACATGTAGCTATGTGTGTCAATGCTCTCTCTGCCTTGATGTCTGCATTCACCATACTCTTCCTCTTTTGGACTATTACTGCCCTCGCAAAAAAATTACTGCCTGGCAATGGCTCTGAAATGCGACTTTGGCAGGCTGTCGCTGTACTTGGAGCGGGTATGATGGGAGCGCTCGCTTATACTTTCTCCGATACCTTCTGGTTCTCGGCAGTTGAAGGAGAAGTCTATGCGTCTTCATCCTTTTTTACTGCAGTCGTCTTCTGGCTCATACTCAAATGGGACGAGAAAGCGGAAGAAGAAGGTTCCGACAAATGGCTGATTCTTATTGCATATCTTATGGGACTTTCTATCGGAGTGCATTTGCTCAATCTGCTTACTATTCCTGCTATCGTACTCGTGTACTATTTCCGTAAATATGAGTTCTCTTGGAAAGGTTTCTGCTTGGCACTTCTCGCTTCGATAATTGTCTTGGCTGTGGTACTATATGGCATCATCCCGGGGTCTGTACAGATGGCATGCTGGTTCGAACTCCTCTTTGTCAATGTCCTGCATCTCCCCTTTAATACTGGTGTCGCAGTCTATCTCCTGCTTCTCGCAGCATCTTTGGTTTGGGCTGTTGTGGAGACCTACAACGAAAAGAGTGAAATCCGAATGATTCTTTCTTTCCTGCTCGCTGTTATAATGGCAGGTATCCCCTTCTTCGGCGAAAATGTATGGATTGGAATTGGTGTTATTGCCATTCTTGTTGGCATCTTTATCGCCTTCCATTCCGCAATCTCTGCTCGTTGGCTCAATACCGCTGTGATGATGCTCACCGTCATACTTATCGGCTATTCTTCCTATGCTGTCATCGTTATTCGTAGTAGTGCCGATACACCGATGGATCAAAACTCGCCAGATAATGTATTCTCACTCAAATATTATCTCAATCGTGAACAATATGGCGACCGACCATTGTTCTATGGCGCCGTATATAGTGCACCCGTCAAGTTGGAGATTCAAGGGAATATGTGCATTCCCATTGAGAAAAAAGGACATGCCCAATACTCTCCGGCACCCAAAGAAAATCCTGCAGATAAAGACCGTTATGTGATCACCGGTTACAAGTCTTCTTATGTCATGATGGATGAGTTCAATATGCTCTTCCCTCGTATGTATTCTCCGGAAGGACGGCATAAAGAGGCCTACAAACAATGGGGCAATGTCAAAGGCAGGAAAATCCGATACGACTATTGCGGACAACAGAAAACTGATATCAAACCCACTTTTGGCGAGAATCTCAGATTCTTCTTCTCATACCAATGCCACTACATGTATTGGCGCTACTTTATGTGGAACTTTGCCGGCAGACAAAACGATTTGCAAGGATACGGAGAACTCTATAAAGGAAACTGGATTTCAGGAATACCGTTCATTGATAATGCCCGATTGGGTGACCAATCAATGCTACCTACCGAACTCAAAGAAAACAAAGGACATAATGTCTATTTCTGCTTGCCACTTTTACTTGGTATCATCGGCATTTGCTATCAGTTAGGAAAGAAAAAAGAAGGCTTGCAAAGCTTCACACTCACCTTCCTGCTGTTCTTCCTCACGGGTCTGGCTATAGTAATCTATCTCAATCAGACACCATACCAACCCCGTGAACGGGACTATGCCTATGCCGGTTCTTTCTATGCCTTCTGCATCTGGATAGGACTGGGAGTCATGGCACTCACCGATGCATTATGTTCGCTTGTTAAAACGGATAATAAACCTTTGCAAACTATTATTGCATCCCTCGTTATAGTTATCCTTTTAGGCGTGCCCGCTCTCATGGCGCAACAAAATTGGGATGACCATGACCGTAGTGGCCGTTATTCGTGTCGTGATTTCGGAGCCAACTACCTCAAATCCTGTGAAACCAACGGCGTCATTTTCTCTAATGGCGATAACGACACTTTCCCCCTTTGGTACAATCAGGAAGTTGAAGGGGTCGGCACAGACCTGCGTGTATGCAATCTCTCTTATCTGCAGACCGATTGGTATATATCACAGATGAAGCGACCATATTATCAGTCTGAGGCCCTGCCCATTTCGTGGGAACCCAAGGACTTCATGCCGGGCAAAAACGAAGTAGTATGGGTGGATAATAAACTCTCAACACCATTAGATGTACAAAATGCCTTCGCATTTGTACGCTCAGATAACCCGAGAACCAAACGCGATGGGGAAAACTATATTCCGTCCTCTCAACTCTATATCCCTGTTAAAACCGAAGATATTGTAGGAACTGAATGGGAAAATCAACCCGTAGAGGAGCAAATCAATATCAATGTGGGGCGCCGACTTACACGCAGTCAGATGATGGTCATCGAAATGCTCTCCACTAACCAATGGAAGCGACCCTTCTATTTTGCTGTCACCGTTGGCAACGACTACTATCTCGGACTCGAAAAATACTTTGAACTTACCGGACTTGCTTATCAGGTTACGCCTATTGCATCGCCTGACAATCAACCGCGCGTCAACACCGAAAAAATGTACGACAACATGATGCATCAGTTCAAATATGGCAATATGGATCAACCGGACATCTATATTGATGAAAACCTGATGCGTATGTGCCGTACCCACAGGATGATGTTTGCGCAACTTGCTGAAGCACTCATCAAAGAAGGGAACAAACAAAGGGCTGTCGAAGTGCTTGACTATGCTGAACAGGTGTTGCCCGAGTACAATATTCCTTATGACTACACATCTGCTACTATGGCGCTTGATTATTATGATTGTGGAGAAATAGAAAAAGGTAACCGCATGTTGGATAAGGTCGCTCAAAACAATGTGGAATATCTGCAATGGGGAGCGACACTGGATAAACAGACACAAAAGGCTGTGCAACCAACACTCTCGCATCACGCCGCCGTACTCGGATTCATACTACAGAACCTTGATAGACACAATCAGGATGAACTCTTTGAGAAGTATTTCCCGCTCTATCAACAGTATGCGGCCACTATCCGATGAAAACGGTGTGGAATACAATACTTGCCGAACAATATGAACTTCTCGTCAGAAGATATTGAAACTCGTGCTCAAAAGGCCAAACAACTCTTCGCTGAGGGGTTCAATTGTTCACAAGCGGTGGTGGCAGCTTGTGCCGACCTGTACGACATCCCCGAATCTTTGTCTCTGCGTCTCTCGGCCTCTTTTGGCGGAGGGATAGGACGCATGCGTATGACCTGCGGAGCCGCCTGCGGTATGTTCTTGTTGGCGGGATTGGAAAATGGCAACATCGTGCATGGTCTGCCTAAAGCAAAACTGATAAACTATGCCCTTGTACAACAACTTGCCAACAAATTTCAACAAGAAAACGGGGGAATCATTTGTGCTGAACTATTAGGACTCAATGGAAATCCGCCACAACAAAAACTACCATGTCCCGATATGGTTGCCAACGCAGTACGAATTTATCTTACAACACTCAATAACTTAAAATAGATATGTATAATATAGCAATCATCGGAGGGGGACCGGCAGGATATACAGCAGCCGAAGTCGCTCATCAGGCAGGATGGAAGGTTGTCCTTTTTGAGAAAGATACTATAGGAGGCACTTGTTTGAATGTAGGTTGTATCCCAACCAAGACGTTGCTATATAGTGCCAAGCAATACCATAATGCACGCAATGCACAAAAATATGGTGTCACTGCCGAAAATGTTTCGTTCGACTACCTTAAAATGCAGCAGCGAAAACAAAAGGTTGTGCGCAAATTGGTCGCCGGTATTCGTCAACGCCTGCAAGGTTGCGATTTGGTCAATGCCGATGCCAAAGTAGTTGAGCGTACCGATAATAAAATCATTATTGAGGCGGATGGCACACGCTATGAAGCCGGACAGTTGCTTATTTGCACTGGTTCTGTCAACTTCACACCGCCTATTCCGGGACTTAAGGATAATCCCTTTGTTTGGGATTCTACCGATGCGCTTTCTGCTAAAGAACTGCCCAAAAGTATTTTAATCGTTGGTGGAGGTGTCATAGGTATGGAGTTTGCCACTCTCTATGCTGAATTAGGCATTCCTGTTACCGTCGTAGAGGCCATGCCGCGTATACTCCCGCAGTTGGATGAGGATTGTGTCAATCTGCTCATTGAGAAAAATAGAAAACAAGGCATTACTATTCTCACTGCTACAAAGGTCCTTAAGGCTGAGGAAAACACTCTTGTTGTGGAAGAGCAAAACGAAGAGAAAATCACGCAAACCCTCTCTGCCGACCGTATCCTCGTTTGTGTCGGACGCCGTGCTAATCTGCAAGGATTGGAGGCGCTTGGTGACCTGCATATTGAGCGGGGAGCCGTCAAGGTCAACGATTTTATGCAAACCAATCTTCCTAATGTCTATGCTGCAGGCGATGTCACGGGCAAAGTGATGCTGGCTCATGTGGCTGCAAGACAGGCGGAAGTGGCGGTTGGCAGAATGCTCAAGCAGATTCCCCTCCAGCGTATCGCCTACAATGCTATTCCGTCGGTTGTTTACACCAATCCCGAAATCGCTTCCGTCGGTCTTACTGTGCCGCAGCTGGAAGAGTTTTATCGTGAGATGGAGGGAGAAGAAACTTTCCTAAAAAAGGGTGGGGCGGAGGCCTTTTTCCAGGTCAAACAGTTACCCATGACCTATTCGGGGCGCTACGTGGCTGAAAATGAAGGAGAAACAGGACTCTGCAAACTCATTCTTGACAGACGCAACCAAACTATTCTCGGAGTACATTGCATTGGCAATCCTGCTTCCGAGTTTATCGCAGCTGCCTCATTTGCAGTACGAATGGGGTACACACTTGGTGAATTCCGGCAGGTCATCTTCCCTCATCCTACTGTCAGTGAGATTCTGAAAGAAGTTGTCAATGGCTAAAACAAAAGTACTGATGGCTATGTCGGGAGGCATCGACAGTAGTGTGGCTGCCATCCTGCTTCTCCAACAAGGGTTCGAACTTGTGGGAGTCACTTTCCGTACTTTCGATAGTATCAAAGAGTCTTGCATCGCACGAGAGAAGGGTTGTTGCTCCGTAGAGAGCATCATGGAGGCAAAATACCTCGCACAACAATTAGGGTTTGAACACCATATCCTCGACTATCGGCAGATTTTCAAAGACACCGTCATTCGCAATTTTCTTGATGAATACATGCAAGGGCGTACACCCAATCCCTGTGTTCTCTGCAATTCTCATATCAAATGGGGGGAACTCGTGCGGACTGCCGAACAGTTTGGATGTGAATATATCGCTACAGGACATTATGCACGCATCGCGCAACTACATAATCATTTCTTCTTGCAAAATGCTATTGATACCCATAAAGACCAAACTTATTTCCTTTGGATGCTCACTGAGGAAAATCTCAAACGGACTATCTTCCCTTTGGGGGAACTCACTAAAACTGAAGTGAGACAAATTGCTGCGGACAATGGATTCTATAAACTCTCACAAAAAAAAGAATCCCAAGAAATTTGTTTTGTTCCTGATAATGACTATCGCATTTTTCTCGCCCAACAAGGCTGTCAGGTTGAATCGGGTAAGTATGTCGATTCCGATGGAAATATGCTCGGAATTCATCAAGGATATTGCTACTATACCATCGGTCAGCGCAAAGGACTCGGTATCGCACTTGGTGAACCACGATATGTCTCACGCATTGATGCACAAAACAATATAGTCACACTCGATTCTCACGATGCCCTCTATACATCCCATATTTGTGCATCCGAGATACGATTGAGAGATGAAGAATGGCTCCGCTCTGACCCGCATGTGGAGGTGCGTATCCGATATCGTTCACCCGCTGTCAAGGCTGAAATAGTTGATTTCAACCACGATACTTTCCAACTTGTTACATCCGTTCCGGTATGGGGAGTAACTCCCGGACAATCACTTGTCATTTACAAAGACAGTCTCCTTGTTGGCGGCGGAATAATTGTAAACTCAAAATTCTAAAAAACTCTCTATATGAATCGCAACTTTGGTTTTGTTCGTGTTGCAGCTGCAGTGCCGCGTATGCAGTTGGCTGATTGTTATGCTAATGCAGAAGTAATCAAGCAGCAGATAGATGAAGCTGTGGAAGAAGGCGTCCAGGTCATCTGCTTTCCTGAACTCACTGTCACCGGCTATACTTGTGCGGACCTCTTTTTCCTGCAGCAACTACAGCAAAATGCAGCAGAAGCCTTGGAAGATATCTGCAACTATACTCGTCAGAAGCCTATCATCGTTATTATTGGGGCACCTCTGCGCTGGGATAATAATCTTTACAACTGTGCCTATGTCATGACTGATGGTGATGTCGTTGGAATCGTACCCAAAACCAATTTGCCCAATACTGCTGAATTTTATGAAAAACGCTGGTTTACACCGGGGCGTACCAATATCACTACCGTAGAACTCTGGAACGGAGAAGTCCCCTTTGGCACCGATATCCTTTTCATGACACGTGACTTCTGTTTCGCCGTTGAACTCTGCGAAGACCTCTGGTCTCCGCTTCCACCTTCCACACAACTTGCCATTCAAGGAGCAGAAATCATATTCAATCTCTCTTCATCCAATTGTCTGACAGGTAAGCACAACTTCCGGCAGCAGATGATTACACAGCAATCGGCCAGAGTACATTGCGGATATGTCTATACTTCGTCCGGAGTAGGTGAAAGCACTACCGATGTCGTTTTCTCAGGAAGTACCTATATCGCAGAGAACGGGAAAATGCTCACGATAGGAGAGCGTTTCCGTAGAGAAAGTGCCATGGATATTCAGGAAATCGATATCGAACGCTTGCGCACTTCACGCCAACGTAATACCAATTTTACCGCTGACCAGCAAGGCCATTACCGAAAAATCTATGTGGCGCCTATTGATAACGAACAATTCATTGGACCTATCCATCGTCATTTTCGCAAAAATCCATTTCTCCCGCAACCGCAGGATAGAGAAGAATACTGCGAAACCGCCTTGCAAATTCAAACTAATGCCCTCGCCCGTCGTTGGGAGCATACACATGCGCAGACACTTGTTCTGGGCATAAGTGGTGGACTCGACTCCACTTTGGCATTGCTCGTTTGTGTCCTTACGGCTGATATGCTCGGCTATAACCGCAAGCAGATTCTGGCTGTCACAATGCCCGGGTTTGGCACTTCCGACCGCACTTATCGCAATGCTATTGCACTCATGGAGCTGCTAAGTGTCAGCATACACGAGATTCCTATCCGCGATGCCGTCCTGCAACATTTCCAAGATATTCAGCATAATCCGGAAAATCATGATATCGTCTATGAGAATGCACAGGCACGCGAACGTACACAGATTCTTATGGATTTGGCCAATAAATATAACGGACTCGTCATCGGTACAGGCGATATGTCGGAACTTGCACTTGGCTGGGCAACCTACAATGGAGATCAGATGTCTATGTATGGCGTTAATGCCGGAATTCCCAAAACACTCGTGCGCTATCTTGTGGAGTATGAAGCACAAAACTATTATAGCGACGAAGTCAGGGAAATACTAATGGACATCATTGATACACCTGTATCACCCGAATTGTTGCCCACTGACCAACAGGGACAAATTGCTCAAAAGACGGAAGACAAGGTCGGACCATACGAACTACACGATTTCTTCCTCTACTACACCCTCCGCTATGGTTTCTCCAAAGATAAAATTCAATACCTTGCCGAAATCGTTTTCGAAGATGTATATGAACCTGAGGTAATTCAAAAGTGGCTGAATATATTCTATCACAGGTTCTTCTGCCAACAATACAAACGCTCTTGTATGCCGGATGGGCCTAAAGTAGTAGAAGTCAGTCTTTCACCTCGTGGAGACCTGCGCATGCCAAGCGATGTTAACCCTCTATAACACACACCGGAAATCCGGTGATAGGTTTCATCAGGAGGCTTTGCAAGTCATTGAAATTCAGTAGGGCTCTTGGACCGTTCTCGGGTTCTTATAAACCCGATCGTGGTTCGCATAAAGTGTATCAAGCATTTATATGGTACTTTTTTGTTTATATATTTACTTCATATTGTATTTTTTTATTTTTTATTCTTAATATTATTTGTATCTTTGCAGCCGCTTAGGCGGAGGACAGATTTGACTGCTTGCAACCTCCATAAAAAATGCTAAAACGATACGTCGTAAACAACAAACAGCCTGTTTGCGACTTTTTTTTATAATGTGTTATACAATAATATTATGGCTTATTTATTTACATCCGAATCGGTATCTGAAGGACATCCCGACAAAGTGGCGGACCAAATTTCCGATGCTGTCCTTGACCAGTTCCTTGCACTTGACCCGAAATCCCATGTGGCCTGTGAAACGATGGTTACAACCGGACAGGTTGTGGTGGCGGGAGAAGTGCGTAGCAATGTATATGTTGATTTACAGGAAACCGTTAGACGAACCATTGCTAAAATCGGTTATACAAAGGCTGAATACAAATTCGAAGCCGACTCTTGTGGCATCTTCACCGCTCTGCATGAGCAGTCGGCCGACATCAATCAAGGAGTGGTGCGTGGAGAACTCTTGGAGCAGGGAGCGGGCGACCAGGGTATGATGTTTGGTTATGCTACCGATGAAACCGAAAACTATATGCCATTAACACTTGATTTGGCACACACTTTGGTCTATACTCTGGCACGAATCCGCAAAGAGGGGACGCAGATGACATATCTGCGTCCGGATGCCAAAAGTCAGGTTACCATCGAGTACAACGACAACAACGAACCCGCCCGTATTGATACTATTGTCCTATCCACTCAGCACGACCCTACTGTCTCGCAAGAGCAAATCCGACAAGATGTTATCAATATCCTTTTGCCGCGTGTGGCTAAGCGTGATGCAAGATATGCCCGCCTCTTGGCTGACAATAACTACAAACTGCTTGTCAATCCCACAGGCAACTTCGTTATCGGCGGACCTCATGGGGATACCGGTCTCACCGGACGAAAAATCATAGTGGATACTTATGGCGGACGCGGTGCACATGGGGGTGGGGCATTCTCTGGTAAAGACCCGTCTAAAGTGGACCGTTCTGCAGCCTATGTAGCACGATATATCGCCAAAAACTTGGTGGCAGCAGGGGTGGTCAAGGAAGTGTTGGTACAACTCAGTTACGCTATTGGAGTGGCGCAGCCTGTTAGCATCTATGTCAATACTTACGGAACAGCCAAGGTGCACTGCTCTGACATTGAGATTGCTCGTACCATACAATCACTCTTTGACCTCCGTCCGGGGGCTATTGAGGAGTCACTCGCATTGCGTCAACCCATCTATGAAGAAACGGCTTCTTATGGACACATGGGGCGCACACCGCAAGTAGTGGAGAAAACCTTTACCGATGGCAATGGTAATACTTTCACTCGTAAAGTCGAACTCTTCACATGGGAGAAACTCAACCGCATTAGCGACATACGCCAAGCGTTTGGACTATAACTATAGAGCGAAAAATAATTAAGAAAGGCTGCAACTGAAAAAGTTGCAGCCTTTCTTGTTATTAATAAGATTAATCAATACGCATCTTCTATCTCATCAACGAGCTCTTGAAGAACAAAGATGGTGCGGATGCGGTCGGAGAAGTGCCCCGGACCCTGAACATGGTTGATGTCAATGTGAAGTACTTCCGAGCCGGAGTTCTTGTCAACTATATTGGCATAGCCCTTGATGATGGCACCGCCGGCATTGCCCCAACCAAAGACAGAACCTGCTATGTTGCCGAAATCTATTCCTTCGATGACGAAGGTGATTTCGTAGCCTGCCTCGGCAGCATTGCGGGTGAGTTGCATACCTTTCTTGAACTCCTTGTTCCATACTTTCTTGAAGTTATCTTCAGCCTCCTGTTTGATGTTAGGCCAGTCTTTTACATAATTGGCATCTTCGGGTTTCCCTTCTGCTATTTTTTCCTCATCGCGTTTCTGCAGAAACTCATCAATGGGTACAGGAGTGTTAACAAACACGCCGTCATCAATGCCGGCAACTTTTGTCTGGCTCCAATCAAAACTGAACAGAGCTACGGTACCTTTCTGTTTCTTGATGTTGAACTTGCCGTTGAGTGTTACAGGATCAATGGCAAAGATACTGCATGTCATGAGCAATGCAGCAAGGGTTAACATAGTCTTTCTCATTGTTGTTAAATTTTAAACTTGGTTATTAATATGTTAGGTTATTTATATAGGTTGTCGGTTACTATTTTATAATCCTTATTCTGCCTTGGGGTTCAGCATAGTCGTTGGAAATATGTCCGCCAAGGTTGTTCTCCAAGTAGTCCACTAATACATCACGATACAAACGGTCAAGACGATTTACAACCTTACACTCTTTTAGTATATCATAGAAACCTCCGCCTGTCACACAATAGTCAATAGTGGAGATAGTGTAGGTTCGGTTGAGGTCAATGGGTTCATACTGATTCGTAGCCTTGTCAAGAATCTCCACATCAAACACTGAATGGTCGGATACACGAGCGGTAAACCGTACACCTGACACTTGTGGGAAAGAACCGTCTTCTATTGGTAGAAAACTCGTATTCTTCCGCAATAGTTCAACTATTGTTTCGCCTGTTGCTTCCACTATCCAAACATTATTGTCGTATGGCAGGATATCTGCAATATCACCATAGGTGAGATCACCTGCGAACTTCTCTGTGCGTATGCCACCGCCATTGGCGAGAGCTATATCCGCACCGGTGACAATGCGATACGCATCACAAACAAGGTCACCCAAATTGGTCTCCCCCATGCGTACTTGCTGCTTGCCTTGTGCATCCAGTATCTTGAGATGCACATCACTATGGCATACCACACGCTGTGTGAGTTCATGCATCAGCATTTCCACACTGTCGGTTGTCGCCTTCACGCGCTCATTGACTTGAGTAACTGTCTTTGTAGGAATGAGTTCAGTTATAAGCCGACCATCAGGAGTGATGAGCAGTTTGCCGATATTCTTGAACTTGGTACCGGTTTCGGTAACTATAACCAGTTGACCGGCGGCATTCATAACTGTGTCGTGAAGAATGACAGAGTGGGTGTGCCCGTCAAGTACAATATCAATACCTGTTGTGTTTCTTACTAATCCGTGAGAGTCCACATCAGTGCGATTGGGGTCCTCGCCAAGATGCGAGAGAACAACAACATATTTTGCGCCTTTTTTACGGGCTTGACTGATGGCTTTTTGCAGAAGAATGTAGCAGTCTTCCTCATGCAGCATATACTTTTGTGTATCGCCCGCATAGAATGCAGATGTTTCCGTATAAAGTGCGGTAGGCGTTACTGCCCCTACAAATGCAACCTTCGTTTTGCCGAACTTTTTAATGATATATGGTGCATATATTGACTTTTTCTTGCCTGTCTCATAGAAGTTGGCACAAACAACAGGAGCACCAATATGCTTGAGCAGTCTGGTAGTGTGCGCTACCGGATAATCAAACTCGTGGTTTCCCAATGTGATAGCATCGTAGCCTACTGAGCGCATGATGTCTGCAATATACTGTCCGCGAGATATGGCACCGGCCGTTCCTCCTTGTACATAGTCACCATTGCTAACTATGGCTACAAATGCAGTGTCGGCAATAGCGTCTCTGAGTCCGGCAAACTTTTGATAGCCTTCGATGGCACAATGCACATCGTTTTCATAAAGTATGACAATACTCTTTTGCGGTTGCTTCGGCTTGGCGGAAATAACACTGAAATGCGCCAATAGAAGTGCTGTAATAAAAAAGATGATTCTTTTCATGTGATTCGTGTAGTATCAGATTAGAATTTTAATAGTCCCATCAAACCGCGAACAAGTGAGCGCCCAACCTCACGACCTATGCTGTTCGCCATTGAGTTGATTGGAGATGAGGTAGTTCGGCGAGGGGTGGAGTAGGAGGAGCGTCTCGGTTGTGAAGGGCGGGTGGTAGTGGTGCGTGGAGGATAATAGGGTTGCTGAATGGTCTGCCTTGTAGGAGCAGGCTTTGCCCGCTCTTCTGCCGCGTTGAGCTGTTGCAGGTCTTCGTAGGCAGACTGGCGGTCGATAGTCCGGTCGTATTTGCCATAGATATTGCTGGCACGGATGATCTGCTGACG
>CAJOPG010000104.1 GCA_905236355.1 Paludibacteraceae bacterium
CAAGACTGCCGCATTGGTCATGATGGGTGTGATAGTAGCACTGATGCCTCTCTTTGCATGGTTGGCTTTCTCTTTCAGTTGGGCAGTATTGGTTATTGTACCTGCTGCATATTTATACTATAAAGTGTTGAAAGCAAAAGGTGCAGAGTATAACCAATGTCTTATGTTGGCAGGTTTGGTCAATCTCTGTTTCGTGATTTTGGTATGGATAAGTATCTGACGCAATGTGAAAGGGTTAAGACAAACTTCTTCTCTGTTAGAAATAGTTTCCATAGTCCGATACGGATATGCTTAATGTATTATTTGCTGTCTGCCTAAATTTCACTATCTTTGCAGGTTGTTAGATGTATGAGATTGCTGAGATGTTAAATTGTCAGGATTGTTGATGGGTTATGCGGCAACGATAGGATTTTTTGACGGAGTACATATTGGTCATCGTTATGTGCTGCAGTCATTGTGCCGTTTGGCGAAAAGTCATGGATTGGAGAGCATGGTTGTGACCTTTCGGGAGCACCCGCGTGCACTGATAGAGCCTCGTAGTCTGGTTCATTTGCTTACCTCACCGGAAGAGCGTATGGAATTGCTGACCCTGTGTGGCGTTGACAAAGTGGAGATGCTTGATTTCGCTTCCATAAAGACGAATACGGCGGAAGAGTTTATGCGTTATCTGCATAAAGAAAGGGGGGTGGAAGTGCTGCTGATGGGTTATGACCATCGTTTCGGAAGCGACGGCTTGTGGAAGTATGCCGATTACGAAACAGCGGCTCAGCGTATCGGGCTGAGGTTGCAACGCCTGCCGGAATATACTGAAAATGCTGCGCATGTCAGTTCTACGGTGTGTCGCCGTTTGCTGCGGGAGCGCAGAGTGGAAGAGGCTAATCGTTTGTTAGGATATTGTTATACACTGAGTGGCATTGTGGGGCATGGAAAGGGCATAGGTCGCACCATAGGCTTCCCCACTGCCAATCTCATTCTTGACTTCCCGCAGAAAATCATACCGGCCGACGGAGTATATGCGGCGGAAGTGATGATAGAGGAGGATAGGGCGAGGGCGTCTCTCGCGGATATGACGGATTCCATAGCAGATGTAACGGATGCTGCCGCTGCGGATACCAAGTCCGCTAAAACTTATCAGGCATTGGTGAATATCGGCAGCAACCCGACCGTAGGAGGCGGAGAGCGCGTGATAGAAGTGAATCTACTGGATTTCGCGGGTGACTTATACGGCAAGCGGCTTTCCGTGCATTTGCTTCGTTATTTGCGTGATGAACGTACTTTTCCCTCGTTGAACGAATTGCGTCGACAAATAGAGGCGGACAAACAGGCGTTACTCTCTATCTCCAAAAACGGCAGTACCGATGCGCACAAGGGTTGAACCCTCCTCTACTGCGATAAGATAATCGTCCGACATCCCCATCGACAGAATGCTGAAATGGTCGTCGTGAGGGTAGTAATCCCGTTTGATGTCGTCAAAGAGTTGTTTGAGCGTTTGAAACTCATGGCGTATTTGCGCTTGGTTTTCGGTAAGGCTTGCCATCCCCATGAGTCCGCATAGATAGATGTTGGGTAGAGCCTGGATAGTGTGTCGGGAAAATAAAGTTCTCACCTCTTCTGGCGTGAAACCGTATTTGCTCTCTTCACATGCGATATGTACTTCTAACAGCAGATTGACAGGCTTCGTAGCGGTGCGGCTGACAGCTTCCAGCAGATGTAATGAGTCGATGCCGTGTATGAGAGAGGCAAGGGGAAGCAACTGCTTGATTTTGTTGGTTTGTAGGTGTCCTATGAAATGCCATCGAATGTCTTGTGGTAAACTGGCAGCCTTGGTCTGCAGTTCTTGCACACGACTTTCGCCGAAATCGCTCTCTCCTGCTTCATAAGCGGCCCGGATAGCTTCCAAACTATGGTATTTGCTAACGCAAAGCAGTGTCACATCGGTGGGTAGTGTGGCACGTATTTGCTTGATGTTGTCAGCGATGGTTGTGTTAGTTGTTGTCATCTTTGTGCACAAGTGAGAGCACATCCACAATGTTGGTTACCTGTAGATTGGTTATCTCATAGTCGGTGATGCTGCTTTTCATCAGTTGGTTGACTGCTTTGTAGGCGTTTTCTATATCCACTTCCCCTATGAGGATGTTGGTGGCGATTTTCTTTTCTTTCCCGGCACTCTCATCTATGGTGGTGAGTAACACTTTTGCCTTGAACCAGAAGTGACCGTCGGGATTATTGATGACTTCGTTGTATGCTACCTTGCGGATGCTTTTCATTTCTATTTCTTGCCCCTGAAAAGCGTAGGGACGCACTTCTTCCAATATCCGTGTCTCGGCATCGCCGAAAGATACCGCCTCAATAAGATAGGTGTCGTTAGCCTTTTGCAGTTTACCATCGCCTGCTTCGCGTTGGTATTTTACTTTACATTCGTAGAATTCCATATCGTTTTTATGTTTGTTTGTCGCGTTATATTGTTTTATGTTCTTCCGTCCATTAGGCAAAAAAGAGCATGCAAAGATACAAATAATAATGAATAGTGAAAAATGAAAAATGTAGAAAACCTACAAAGCATTCTTCAAAAAATCGATTATAACTCCTTGCAAATCAATAGGAGTCTCGGGCTCTTCTTGGGTTCTTATAAGCCTTCATCCTACCTGAACAATGACTATCAGATACTTATCGTTACCCGTCTGAGGGATAAAAAATGTAGTATCCAAACTGCCGATTGGCAGCAACATAACAGCAATAAATCTTTAGTGATTCATTAGTGATTCATTAGTGATTCGTTAGTGATTCGTTAGTGATTCAGCAGACCACACAATACTAATCACAGGGTCAGCCGTAATAATAAACTGATGGAAAGAATAAAATATGTGATGGTCTGATTCCGCCAACGGGTTATCGTTGTCATTTCGCATAACAATCTCTTCCTGTGTCATCGTCTTGAGAAATGAAAAAGTAAGAAGACGGTCTTGTGGATATGAAAGATATTTTGTATTTTTGCAGGCACATAGTGTTGCACGCTCCTGTGTTTGGTCTCACTGTTGGGAATATGGAGCGGAATGACACTGACAATGAAAAGATTGTATGAAAAGAATAGAAATAAAGGAAGTGCTGGCGCTATCCGGAGACGGGCGTGCAGTGAGCGTGTGCGGATGGGTTCGCAGCCGCAGAGGAAATAAAAATGTATCGTTTATAGCCTTGAACGATGGCTCCACAATCAAGAATATACAGGTGGTAGCCGATTTGGCAAAGTTCTCAGATGAAGATTTGAGACAAGTGACTACGGGGGCGTGTCTGCATGTGACGGGGACGCTGGTGGAATCCATGGGAGCTGGTCAGACGGTTGAGATACAGGCAGACTCAATTGAGGTGTATGGTACTGCCGACCCGTTGACTTATCCGCTGCAGAAAAAAGGCCACTCGCTTGAATATCTGCGTGAGATTGCTCATTTGCGCCCTCGAACCAACACTTTTGGTGCTGTGCTCCGCATACGGCACAATATGGCAATTGCCATTCATTCCTATTTTCATGAGCATGGTTACTTCTATTTCCATACTCCGCTCATTACGGCTTCTGACTGCGAGGGGGCAGGGCAGATGTTTCAGGTGACAACCAAAAATCTGTATAATCTGAAGAAAGACAAAGATGGTCAGATAGACTATTCGGATGACTTCTTCGGCAAGATGGCGGCATTGACGGTGAGTGGTCAGTTGGAAGGTGAGTTAGGAGCAATGGCTCTCGGTAAAATCTATACTTTCGGACCTACTTTCCGTGCGGAAAATTCGAATACACCACGCCACTTGGCAGAGTTCTGGATGATAGAGCCGGAGGTGGCTTTTATTCAAAAAGAAGAGTTAATGGATTTGGAGGAGGACTTCTTGAAGTATTGTGTCCGTTGGGCACTTGACAACTGTAAGGATGACCTCCAATTCTTGAACGATATGTTTGACAAAGGCTTGATCGAACGTCTCAGAAGCGTTATAGATACCGATTTTGTCCGTCTGCCCTATACGGAAGGAATAGCCATTTTGCAGGAGGCTGTGAAGAAGGGGAGGAAGTTTGAGTTCCCATGCAACTGGGGTGATGATCTGGCATCGGAGCATGAACGCTATTTGGTGGAGGAACATTTCGGCAAACCGGTGATAATGACTGACTATCCGAAAGAAATTAAGGCGTTCTATATGAAGTTGAACGAGGACAATCAGACAGTACAAGGCACAGATGTGCTGTTCCCGGCGATAGGGGAGATTATCGGCGGAAGTGTGCGTGAGGAGAACTATGACAAGTTGATGGCAGAAATAGAACGCCGGAATATACCGATGAAGGATATGTGGTGGTATTTGGACACTCGCCGCTACGGGTCTGCACCTCATGCCGGTTTCGGATTGGGCTTTGAACGGCTGTTGCTCTTTGTAACGGGAATGCAGAATATCCGTGATGTGATACCCTTCCCGCGCACCCCGAAAAGTGCCGAATTCTAATTCTGATAGTGACAGGTATAAATACTTATAAATTATCATAATACTAACAAAAACACAAATTCACATGCGTAGGATTATTACTACAATGTTAGCGAGTGTGTTGGCCTTAGGTCTGTTTGCACAAACATCATTGAAAGGTGTCGTATTGTCGAATAATGACAATTTGCCGATAGCTGGAGCCAAAGTGACACTTGCCAATCAGAACATTTCTACCACAACGAATGCAAATGGTGAGTTTTCGCTCATCTATTTGGAACCGGGCACGGAAGAATTGCTGTTAGAGGCCCCCAATTTTGTGACGGATGTAAAACTCATTCAGTTGGCGGAGAATCAGCAAAACGATTTGGGAGAATTGCTCCTTAATCAGGATGTTCAAAAGGAAGTGCAGGAGGAAGTGCTGATTTTATTATCTGAGTCGGACTTGAACGATGATGAGGGTAAATCGCAAAACACCTCTTCAGGTAGCAATGCCTCCAACGATGTATTCAACTCTGCTACGGGTTTTGCTTGGAGCACAGTGCGCTATCGTCAGCGTGGTTATGAACAACTTCAGGAGCAGACCTACATCAACGGCATCAACTTCAACTCACAAGAGCGTGGTAGTTTCAACTACTCTATGTTGGGAGGTTTGAATGATGCCTCGCGCAATAAGGATATTGTGAATGGCATAGAGTCGAATTCCTTCACTTATGGAGGGCTGGGCAAAGCAACAAACATCATGATGGATGCAACACGCTATGCGCAGGGCTTCAAAGTGGGCGTGAGCGGTACCAACCGCACCTACAAAGGGCGTGCCTATTTGACATACGCTTCTGGATTGTTGCAGAATGGCTGGGCATTTGCGGCATCGGTCGCTTGGCGTTATTCACCTTATATAGATAGAAAGGGTATTATCGGTGAGGGACAGGACTACAACTCGATCGGTTATTTCTTCTCTGCACAGAAAAAATTCAACGAAAACCATAGTTTGTCAATTATCACCTTTGGTGCTCCTACACAACGTTCTCAATCGGCAGCCGTGACGCAGGAAGTCTATTACCTGACCAACAACATCTACTATAATCCTTATTGGGGATATCAAAATGGAAAGGTGCGTAACTCCCGTGTAGTGAAGGCTTTTGACCCGACAGCCATTATCAGTTATGACTGGAACTTGGGGGAAGACCATAAACTCAAATTTGCAGCGGGTTATCATTATAGTTTCTATAGCAACTCGGCTCTGACATTCTACAATGCTCCCGACCCACGTCCTGACTACTATCGCAATCTGCCGTCATTCTATTATGACGGGCAGATAGGTATGCAGAGCACGGCGCAGGTGAAGCAGACCAACCAAGATGGGTGGTTTATCTTGCATGACCTGAATCTGTATGATAACTTGGGTGAAGTGAAAGAGTATGAGGGTATGCCTTATGGGCCTTCAATAGATGAAAACTCCTTTAAAACTCTGACAGACTTGTGGAGAAGTCGTGATAACAATGCCACTCAGATTAATTGGGACAACTTGTATGCTGCCAACTATGCCTATGATGAAAACGAAAAGGATAATCCCCTCCGCTCGTCAAAGTATATGCTGGAGCGTCGGCATAACGACTTGCAGGAAGGTATGTTCAACTTCAACTATCAGAATACAGAATTTGACCATTTGAAAATAACGGCCGGTGTGGAGGCTAAATATTCGCAGGGTATCCACTACAAGACAGTGGATGATTTGCTTGGCGGTACTCAATGGTTTGATGTAGACCCGTTCGCAGAACGAGACATCAAAGACCTTGCCGTGAATATCGGCATGACACAAAAGGAGATAGAAAAAGTTAAACAGAACGATATTCGCTTGACCGACGAGGAGCGCGTGGTGAAACAAGGTGACAAGTTCGGCTACAACTATCGCATTGACATGCTGAAAACTTCGGTCTGGGCACAGAATGAGTGGAGTTGGAATGAGATAGATTTGTTCTATGCACTGAAGGCAACTTACAGCAGTATGCAGCGCACAAGCGATATGTATAACGGTCGTGCCTGGTATCTGGCTCAAATCAAACCTGAGGAGGCAAATATGTATCTCGGTCCTGACGGCAATGGTCTGACCGGTTCGCAGCATTATTTTGTGGATCCTTCTTTCAAAATGGGTGTTACTTATAAGATTAACGGACGCAACCGTTTGAAATTGAATGCTATGGCAGAAACATCTGCTCCGTTTGCCCGAGATGCTTATATCTCACAACGCGTGCATGACCGTGTGATAGAAACCATCTATACACATGATAATGCAACGGGTTTGAAAGACTTCTATGCTGCTTCGCAAAAGGTGGCTGGTGGCGATTTGACATACGAGTTTAATTATCCGGTTATTCGTGGTCGTATCACAGGGTTCTTTACGCAGTTCTGGGATGGTTCAGAGTTGAATGGCTACTATGATGACGAGGCTCGTACATTTGTCAATCAGGCGCTTACGGGAATCAATCGTCGTCACATGGGCTTGGAGGCAGCAGCAGCTATCAAGTTGGGGCTGTATTTCACACTAACGCCGATGGTGGCAGTGGCGGACTACCGTTATACCTCCAACGCCTATAGTATTACATCGGCGGAAAATGGTATGGCATTGGCAGAAGATGCTGTTCGCGGTGTGCTCTATGAGTTGGGCGATAGTGTGTTGATTAATGGCTTGCATGTGGCAGCCGGTCCACAGGTGAATGCCTCGTTGAAATTGAGTTTCTTCCATCCGAAAATGTGGTTTGCCGATATAACGGTTTCCTACTTTGACAAGAGCTATCTTGATTTCGCACCTTCCCGCCGCATGCAGGGTTTGTACACCGGCTTGCGTGCAGATGGTACGGCAGTGAACGGCAACTATACTACGCTTGAGACAAATGCTGTGGTGCGTGATGCCGATGGCAACATGGAACTTGATAAATATGGTACTCCCAAATTGATATATCCTTACAACTTGTTGTCAGATCAGGAAACCCTGACAGATAGTAAGGTGTGGAATAGGTTTATGATAGATGCTTCAGTGGGAAAACTGATTTATTTGCCCAATCGTCAGTCGTTGTCAATCAATTTGTCGGTTAGCAACCTGACGAATAACACTCACTTTAAAACGGGTGGTTATCAGCAGGCTCGTCTGCCAAGACAGACCAAACAGGGTGTAGCTGACAATATCAACTCGGTAATCTCTCCAAATGTGTGGAAGTTCCCCGCCAAATACTATTATGCATGGGGTACAAACTTCTATCTTAGTGTTACTTATAAGTTCTAATCCAAATAAAAATCATTATGAGAAAGAATTCGTATTTCATTATGGCATTGACGGCATTGAGTTTTGCTGCCTGCCAACCGGAGGACATTGATAAGAATAGTCTGTTCTATCTCAATGCTGATAATCAGTTGGATTGGAACAAGGTAAAGGCGGAACTTGATGCAGAGAATGCTGAATTCGGCTATATCATCTATGATGAGACCAATGGCGGTTTGGACGCTTTCGTCGATGCCTATATGACTGAACAGGGCAATTATTGGAACGATAGTTGTCAATATCGTACACGTGCCAATAATGAGGGTGTGAACCCGGGACTGTGGCTATTCTCAATAGACACCATTCCTATGCCGTCTGCCACACAACCCGCTGTGTATATTCGTGGTCGTATTACTACGGATGACTATGGGGGCAACTTCTATAAAGCATTGGTTATGCAGCAGATAGTAGAAGGTGAACAACAGGCGTTGCGTTTGTCGGTGGATGCAGGTAATGCAAATGGTCTGTATGCGCGCGGTCAGGAACTGCTAATTCGTGTCAATGGTTTTGCTATAGGCCGATATGCCAATCAACCGCAATTGTGTGTGCCTACCTATAATAATAATATCTATGCTCAGAATGCTCAGCAAAAAGTGGGCTGGGCTCCCGGGCGTATTCCTCCTGCACGCTTCAGAGCTGCAACCCGTTTGTTGGGGTTGCCGGACAAAAACAAGTTGCAGTATGATGATTTGGACTTGGCGGAATTGGTAAATACTTCAGGTTCGGATGGTGGTCAAACACTAATCAATGCTTTTGATGCCCGCAAATGGGATGGTAGATTGGTGCGCCTGAGCGGAGTGTATTTTACAGGCGAATATGCGGAAACGAATGGTAGTAGGGCCGCATGTTCTACCAACGATCCGGAAACCGACACTAATGCGAATGTGTTTGGACCGACTACGCAGAATGTGGGCTATCCGCAGGGGCGTGTGATTACAAACGGCTCGCTTTATACATTGGTATCTTCTTCGGAATACGCTAAATATGCCCACATGTATTTGCCGGATAGCAAATATGTTGGTACGGTGACGGGCATATTGAGTTTCTATATGGACAATGCTGCCTATAAGCCTACATGGAAAACTTGGTCTATCTCCATCTGCGACTTGAATGATTTGCAGTTGGAAGATGCCGAGGGCAACAAGTGGGAGCCCGAAGAATATCATACTGTAAATGCAGTAGTAGAATAGTGGAAAGGCTCATAAAATAGGAATCAGGGGGGCGGGCAACCGCCCCCGATTATTGAAGATATGCAGATAGTTGATATTATCATTCTGGCTCCTGTATTGTATGGCCTAATACGGGGAATTTTTCGTGGTTTGGTTGCGGAGTTGACGGCAGTGGTCGCTTTGGTGACGGGTGTCGTTTGTTCTCGGATATTTGCTTCGGATGTGGCTCAATGGCTTACACAATATCTTACATGGGATGTGGCGGTATGTGAGGCTCTGGCCTATTTGCTTGTATTCATACTGGTGGCGGGTGGACTGACGGCGGCAGGCAAACTTCTAACCCGTTTTTTTCGTGCTATCTCGCTTGCATGGTTAAACCGTTTGTTGGGAGCTGTGTTTGGAGCAGCCAAGTGGCTATTGATAGTGTCGGTGATATTGGTAGGAATAGATTTGCTTGACCAAACACTTCATTTTATCAAACCTGAAGTGAAGAAGTCATCGGTTTGCTACGAACCGGTTCGTTCGATTGCCGGTGTGGCATGGGAGGAAGTTAGAAACATTTCTGAATAGCAGATTATGAGTAATGTCTATTTGTCATTAGGTTCCAACCTTGGCGATAAGGAGGCAAACTTGAAACAAGCGGTGGCACTGTTGGAAGAACGGGTGGGGCATGTGGTGCGTAGTTCCGCCTATTACTATTCTTCTCCTTGGGGGTTCTGTTCAAACAATGATTTTGTGAATTGTTGTGTGTTGCTGCAGACTGCTTTGTCGCCATTATCTTTGTTGGCAATAACACAACAGATAGAGCGTGACATGGGTAGAGTGAAAAAGAGTATTACCGATTCGACTATGGGAAGGCACTATTCCGACCGTCTCATAGATATAGATATTTTGCTGTATGATGACATAATCTTCAATTCCGGAGAGTTACAAATACCACATCCGCTTATGAAACAACGGGATTTTGTGATGATACCTCTGAAAGAGATTCAGGAATAGAAGAAAAATGTTAAAAATGTTGCGGAGGTCTTGCACAATTAAAATAAAAGCACTACTTTTGCAGCCGCAATTGAGACGGCGATATCTGCATATCGGTTCTCTCCATCTTAATTGATTATGGTGGTTATAGCTCAGTTGGCAGAGCATCGGATTGTGGTTCCGAGTGTCGTGGGTTCGAGCCCCACTATCCACCCCAAGACTGAAAATACGACCTAAAGCGTAATAGAACAAGTCGTTAAAATAACCGCGCAACCGGTTGATAGTTTAGCAAGTGGCTGAAAGGTCACTTGCTTTTGTTTATATACTGATTTTTAACCCAAATCGGTCATTAGCGTTTTGATGATTATGGCTTTATTTTTGTTATCTTTTTTGTCGGTTTGAAGGCGCAATGGGGTCCCATTGTAACTGAAAATCGGCAAAAAAGATAACAAAAAGAAAGTCGTGTAAGCGTGAAACAGTCTAATGACCGATTTGGG
>CAJOPG010000105.1 GCA_905236355.1 Paludibacteraceae bacterium
CCCCATTGCGCCTTCAAACCGACAAAAAATCTAATCAAAAATAAAGCCATAATCATCAAAACGCTAATGACCGATTTGGGTTAAAAACATGAGGGAGATATTGATAAAAATGTTCTCTTGTAGTTTTTTTATGAATCAGTAGGGCTCTTGGGTTGCTTTTGGGATTATTCAAACTATGCCCCATCAGAAATAGTATTTGTGTTGCAAAAAGAGCGTTATAATCCTTGTATAGGTCTAATGACCGATTAAGGATAATCCGCATTCCGCAATTTTTGCACAAACAGCGTCAATTTATCTCGGTTGTATTGCGAGGAATATTTTATCTTTGCACCATAAAACTATGCATGCGCATGTGCGGGCGTGGCGCATATATATGAGAATACGCTGAATAACACAACTTTACTTGCCTTAAGCAATAAATATTTTAATACCTATGTCAAACAAACTAAAAATCTTTACGCTTGCCGCCTTGCTGTGTGTAGCAGGTGCGGTGTCCGCAAAAATCATCAAAGGTACGGTTACTGATCCTACGGGAGAGACGGTTATTTCTGCTTCCGTTATGGTGAAGGGTACCACTATTGGAACTGTGACCGACTTTGACGGGAACTATGAGCTCAATGTTCCGGACGATGCTCAGATTCTTGTTTTCTCTTACATCGGAATGGAAACGCAGGAGTTGCCAATCACCGGCTCCATTATGGATGTAGTGTTGAAAGAAAACTCTGAAGTACTGGAAGAAGTGGTAGTAACCGGCTACGGAACAACCAAAAAGCGTGACCTTGTCACTTCTGTCGCTTCTGTCAGTGCAGAACAAATCAGGGACATTCCTGTTACCAGTGCAGCTGAATTGATGCAGGGTAAAATGGCGGGTGTGTCAGTAACCACTACCGAAGGTTCGCCTGATGCCGATGTTAAGGTGCGTGTCCGTGGCGGAACTTCTCTTACGCAGTCCAACGACCCGCTTTATATTGTGGACGGTTTCCCTGTAAATAGCATTTCGGATATCGCTCCGTCGGATATTGCTTCGATGGATGTGCTGAAAGGTTCGGCGGCTACTGCTATCTATGGTGCACAAGGTGCCAACGGTGTTATAGTTATTACCACCAAAGAGAGCAATGCCGACGGTGACAAAATGACCTTCCATGTGGATTATTCAGGTTATGTGGGCTGGAAAAAGATAGCCAAGACACTTGAAACATTGGACAACCGTGAGTTTATGCTGCTACAGTGGGAAAACTTCTATCGTCGCGGACTGGTTGAAACACGCTTTGCACCCGCTTTCATCGACGGCTATAGCAAGGGTGATGATTTTGATATCACCTCAATGCTTGACAATGCAAATAGTCTTACGCGTACGGATTGGCAGAACGCAACCTTTGGCCGCACAGGTTTCAACTCCAACCACAGTGTTACTGTGAATGGTGGTAACAAAAATGCCAATTTCAACCTCAGTTACAGCCGTATGGACGATAAGGCCATTATGGAGAGTTCTGATTATCACCGCAACAACTTGTCACTGAAAGCCAAGTTCAAGCCGTTCAAAAATTTTACCATCGGTTTTACCACACGCTATTCTGATACGAAGGTAAACGGAGCCGGCTCCAATGCCACTAAAGATGCAGGCTCATCTTCAGAGTCCCGCTTGCGTAATGCAGTGGCATTCACGCCTATCCAGCTCTATGCTAAAGATGATGACAGTTCTGATGAAGAAGAGAAGTTCGGCAACCTGTATGACCCGATTACTACCATCAACCAGAACTACAAATACAAGAAGGATGACCGTTTCCATATGGACGGCTATTTCTCATATAAATTCCTCAAATATTTCACTTGGCGTTCGGAGATTGGCTATGACAAGCGCAAGATAGAGACGGACCGTTTCTACGGGCATCTCACTTACTATTCACAGCAGTATGCGGGTACAGATAAGAGTTCGGGCATCCTGACGCAGGAGAATACTTCCAAATTCCGCCAGACCAATACCTTCAATTGGGAGCAGAGCTTCAATAGTGCTCACAATGTGGGTTTGTTGGTGGGTGAGGAAATCATTATCAACAAGGGGGAAATCTTCACACAGACAGGTACAGGCTACGACAAAACTATGACGGGTCAGGATGTGTTCAATCACATGGGTAATGCGCAAAACTCTACCTTCACCAATTACATCAACCCCACCGACAATATGCTTTCTTTCTTTGCCAATGCTACCTACAATTATAAGAGTCGCTACTATTTGAGCGGCACCTTCCGTGCTGACGGCTCTACGCGCTTTGCCAAAGAGAATCAATGGGGCTTCTTCCCCTCGGGTGCCGTGGCATGGAATATGGCGGAAGAGGAATTTATGGATGACACCAAGAGTTGGCTTTCTCAGTTGAAATTCCGTTTTGACTATGGTATGACCGGTAACAACAATGTTGACTTAGGTTATCTTCATACTGATTTTCTATCCAGCATAGCCACCGGTGGGGGTACTACTCCGTGGATGAACGGCTTCAGCACCATGCTTACAGCCGGCGGAAGTGACAAAATAGCCGCCAACCCCAATCTGAAATGGGAAACAACTATCGCACGTGATTTCGGTATCGACTATGGCTTCTTTAATCAACGGTTGAGTGGTTCTTTGGATTTATATATGAATACCACTCGCGACTTGATTATCAAATATCGTCTCTCCAGTGGCTACAACTACCAGTATCGTAACATTGGTTCTACTCGCAATATGGGTATTGAGTTCTCTGTTAATGCTGTCATTCTTGACAAAAAACAGGGTGATCTGAACTATAATTTGACATTGAGCGCCAATGTCAGTGCTAACAAGAATACTATTACCGACTTGGGAGGTCTTGATTATATGGAAGCACAGACAGGCGCTTTCTCTACCAATGTACTTGAGAATGCTGAGTTTATCGTGCATCCGGGTGAAGCTATGGGGAACTTCTATGGCTTCCAAACTGACGGATGGTATAAGGCTTCCGATTTCGCCAAAAAGTCTAATGGTTCAAGCAATGGCGGTACGAAACAGGAATCGTGGACACTGAAGGAGGGCGTTGTTGTTCCCCATGAGAATGCAGGCAACGCTTATCCGGGTATGGTTAAGTTCAAAGATATTTCCGGCCCAGACGGCACGCCTGATGGAATTATTGATAATTACGACCGTGTGGTTCTCGGTAACGCAATGCCCAAAGCTGCCGGCGGTTTCTCTCTTACCTTTAACATCGGTAGTCCGAAGTGGGGTAAGGTGGACGCTGCGGCTAACTTTACTTACTCTATCGGCAATAAGGTCCTCAATCTCAATAAGGTTGATTTCACCACTATCTCTACCAGCAAGGAAACGAGTTATTCCTATCGTAACCACTTGCCCGATATAGCATCCGACAAACGCTATTCGCTTTTCGACTCTAATGGCGTTTATCTACCTGATGCTATCATGGGACGCAACGGAGGTGACTTCGACGATATGGTGGTTCAGTTGGACAATGCCAATGCCAATGCCTCTATCTGGTCGCCTTATTTGAAGAGTTACGCTATCACCGATTATGCAGTAGAAGATGGTTCGTTCCTTCGACTGAATCAACTGACTATTGGTTACACCCTGTCAGAAAAATGGTTGGAAAAAGCATATATCACCAAACTTCGTGTGTATGTACAAGCCAGCAACCTCTTCTGCCTCACCAAGTATTCCGGATTCGACCCCGAAGTGGATGTGTACAGCAGCAAGAATCCGATGATGCCGGGTGTTGACTTCTCGGCTTATCCTAAGAGTCGCGGATTTAATGTCGGACTCAATCTGTCTTTCTGAAAATAATGATTCCAACTAAAAAAGAGTAGTTATGAAAAAATATATTTATGCAGGCTTGATGATGGTGGCAGTGTTGTTCACCTCTTGCGAGAACTTCTTCAAAACAGAATCGCCCTCTGCATCTGATGTAACCGTGTTTTCCAGCCCTACACAAACGGAACAAGTGATAGCCGGAGTATATGTTCTGCTTGGCGAGCAGAACTCCTACCGCTCCCGTTTGAACTATCCTTGGATGTCAATGTCCACCGATATAGAGACCTATCGAACCAGTAGTTCGCCCCAACCCGACTATGCCGTCTATAGTATGACCTCGGCCGGTAATACCGACCTCACCAGTTCGGGCAAGCATCCATGGGCATATCTGACAACTGCCATTGAGCGTATCAATATCTGCATTGCCGGCATTGAACAATATGGCGACACCTCTCTCGCCGATATGCGCTATCTGTATGGTGAGTCTCTTTGTATGCGGGCATGGCTCTATTATGAGATGACCAAACTGTGGGGCGATGTACCCTACAATTTTGCACCGATGGATGTAACCAAAGATGAGGCTATCTATCCTACCAAAACCGACCGCAATGTCATCTACGACAAACTGCGTGAGGATCTCCGCTTGGCAGCTAAGTTGATGCCTAATTCCGCAGAGATATCGTGGGCTCCAGCCAAAAACAATGTGGAGCGCATGAACCGACAGTTTGCTCTCGGACTTCTTGCCCGTATCGACCTTACTTATGCAGGCAAGGCTCTACGGCCGGAAATTCTCACGCCGGGCGGAAGCAAGGGTAAGGTGATGTTCAACACTACTGAAGATAAGCGGGTGGAACTGCTCAATGAGGCCGTATGGGCATGTGAGGAAGTAATCAATGCAGACGGATTCTCTATCGGAGGCAAACTCCTTAAAAGTTATGAGGATGTCTTCAAGAATATTTGCGCCAATGTAATTGATTATGGCAAAACCGAAACCCTATGGGAAATCCCCTTTGCCAATAATGTTCGCGGCCAAGTCCTCAACCGCTCGGGTGCTTATACTACCAGTTCTTCGTTCGGCTATCTGGTAGGAACTACAACCACTTCCAAAAGTAATGCGAAAGTAACGGTGCCGCCTACCTTCCTGTTCAAATATGAGCCTGCCGACCAACGCAAGTGGGTTACTGCTATTCCGTGGTCATGGAGTTATGATAACAAGAAGTCTTCCGATATCATCGGCAACTCTCAGAATATTCTTTATCAGGCAGTCGCCAAGGTTGATAAGTTCTCTCTCGGCAAGTATCGTATGGAGTGGCTTGGTTATGAAATGGAGGGTGACGAAGATGGTGTCAACCTGCCCATTATGCGTTACTCTGACATTCTGCTTATGTATGCCGAGGCTTCTATCGGAAGTGTGAGTGAAGTCAAACCTACCTATGTGGGCAAATATGATGCTGCGCAGGCGTTCAACTTGGTCCGCCAGCGTGCCGGTCTGTCAGACAAACCTCTCACACTGGAGAACCTGCAAGATGAACGGGCTCTTGAATTGTGCGGTGAACATGTGCGCAAATACGACTTGATGCGCTGGGGCATATTCGCAGAAACTCTCAAAACTGCACAGGCAGAGTTCTCCTATTTCTCCAAAATCGCTTCTGACGAAGACGGAGAGTATGTGGATTGGACCGGTACTCCCTACGATGGCAAACTTAGCAGGAAAGTCTATGTGAAATATAAACAGGACAACTCGTTTGCCAAAAGCGGAGACGCTTATGTCATTACCGATATCTATGGTCTTGCTTTGGGTGAGAATGACAAGCCTGCTGATTATGTAGATTCGTCTGACACGGGAGGTTGGATATCTATTGACCCGTATGTGGCAGGCGATAGTGGTTCCAAGTCACCTGTCATCGACCCGTCAGATCCTTCCGCACTCAAGATTTACGACCCTGCTGTAGAGGCAGACCTCGAATATAAGCAATACTGGCCATTGTTCGATGTTATCCTTTCCAGCAACCACAATCTCTGGAACGATTACGGCTATTAATATGTCTTGAATCGGGCGCGAAACGGCTATATCAAGTTCGTTGCGCCCGATTCCTTTTATCTTTTTGCCTATGTGTAAGCATTTGTTGTTGCTGTTTCCGCTGGTTCTTGTGGCTTGTTCCGTACATCCGGATCCGCAAACAGATTCTGAAATAGAGGATTCTGTTTCCGTTTCTGCTTTTCCTTATGCTGAGGGTGGAGGAAGTGTGGCACAAGGAGGGAGGGGAACGGATGTGTATGTTGTAACCTCTCTTGACGACAGCAATGTGAAAGATCCGGAACCGGGGACGCTCCGCTATGCCGTTACGCAACGCGGACATCGCATGGTTGTGTTTAAGGTGGCAGGCATCATACACCTCACCCAACCTCTTCGCATATCCAACGGCTACATCTCCATCTTAGGACAATCAGCTCCGGGCGACGGCATCTGTATAGCCGACAACCCGCTAATCATTGAGGCGGATGAAGTCGTGTTGCGTTTTTTGCGTGTAAGAATGGGAGATACCATAGGCAGAGAATGGGATGCTCTCTCTGTCAACAACTCCCGGAATGTCATTATCGATCATTGCTCTTTCTCATGGTCCACCGACGAGTGTGTCAGTTGTTACGGCAACGAGAACTTCACTCTCCAATACTGCTTTATCACGGAAAGCCTGCGCAAATCCGTACATCTCAAAGGTGACCACGGATACGGTGGTATATGGGGAGGAACCAATGCTTCTTTCCACCACAACTTGTTAGCGCACCACGATAGTCGTAATCCGCGTTTCGACCATGACTATGTGAACAACACTCACCGCGGACCCATTGACTTTGTGAACAATGTCGTTTATAACTGGGGAGGCAATTCCGCTTATGGAGGAGAGGGTGTAGGGAAGGCTCGCACTATTAACTTTGTTGCCAACTATTTCAAACCCGGACCGGCCACCGGTTCAAAAGTGCGGACACGACTTGTCAATCCTTGGACTTCCTGCTCCAACTGTACCGACAAATATCCGGGCACAGTGCTCCCGCCGAAGATATATCTGACCGGCAACTATATGGATGGTTCACCGGAAGTGTCAGAAGACAACTGGAAGGGGGCAACCACTACGCTTTCAAAAGCGGATTCTCCTTTCACAATGTCGGTCGACATCGCCACCCAAACAGCGGCGGATGCGTATGAAACTGTACTAGCCAAGGCAGGATGCTCACTGGTGAGAGATGCGGTTGATACTCGTATTGTGCAAGAAGTGAGAAACGGGACATACACCCATAAAGGCGGCAATGGCTCTACGGGCGGACTCATCGACTCGCAGACCGATGTCGGAGGTTGGCCGCAGTATAATGCTACAGAATCACCCAAAGATTCCGATGGTGACGGTATTCCTGACGAATGGGAAACTGCCAACGGACTTAACCCCAATAGTTATGCCGATGCCACGCAGATGACAATAAACAAAGGATACACCAATCTGGAAGTCTATCTTAACTCTATTGTTGCTCACCTATATTGATGACTATCAATATACCCCTATAGTCTAATGACTGATTCGGGTTAAATAACAAGGAAACCGGAGCGTTTGAGTTCCGGTTTCCTTTGTTGTATAATTCTGTATTATTCTATCGGTTTCCCGTCCCACAATATGCCGGAAGCATGCTTTATGTCATTCTCTTTCTGCGGGGTAATCTGGCAGGCTTTGAAGATAATGTTCTCAGCATAGTCTATCGTCATGCCTTCACGCACGCCGTAGAACTGAACCCGCTCAAAGGTAACATCGTGCACCGGCAAACCTTTCAGACCCACCATGTCTACTGCTTTTCTCGCATTCACACAAGTGATATCCTTGAAGTGGAAGTTGCTCCATTCAGGGTAAAACTTTGTTTTGTCGTCCGAGTCTGTGGCACCCCTGCCGCCTGCCGAGCGGTCAGCGTAGCCCGACTGAAACAGCACTGCTGCTTCACGGATGTCTTTCATGACGATATTATAGCACCAGATGTCTTCACACCAACCGCCACGACCCGGTGCTGACTTGAAACGACAGCCTATGTCCGTCCCGTCAAACATACAGTCTTTCACTATCAGCCGCTGCATGCCGCCGGAGAATTCCGAACCAATTACGAATCCGCCGTGAGCACGATAAACAGTGTCGTTGGTTATCAAGAAGTCACGCTGCGGACCGGCTTCTACTCCCTTTTCGCCTACACCGCCCTTCATGCAGATACCGTCGTCGCCCGCACTGATATGGCAACCGGCTATCAATGCCACCTGCACATTTCCGGGGTCCATGGCATCGCCGTTCTGTGCCCACCACGGACAGTCAACAGTCACATTCTCTATAATCAGGTTCTGTATGCGGGTTGGCACCAGGTGGAACTTCGGACTGTTTTTCAGAGTCACACCCTCTATCAGCACATTCTTGCTGTCTGTGATGTTCACCAGATGCGGACGCATCTTCTCTTGTATTTCGGGTGTAGCGGCAATATCAGGAATTCCGAGTTCTTCCTTTAGATTAAAAGGATACCACAAACGATAGGTCTTGTCGTCCTGCTTCAGCGTGCCTCCCAGTTCCAAAGCAGCATCCCACACTTCCTGCAAGCCTCCGTCACGCACCACCTTCTTCTCTTTGATAGGACGCCAGAAAAAGCCCTGACCATCTATCACTCCCTGACCCGTGATACCGATGTTCTCGCATTTGCTCGCCCGTATCAAGGCATTGCATTTTTTGCTGCCGTCGCGAGGGTCGTCTTTCTGGACATATAGTTCTTTGTTTTCCGAAAAAACCAATACTGCACCTTTGCGCAAATTCAGGTCGATATTGCTTTTTAGCACTATTGGACCCGTTTTCCATGTGCCGCGCGGGATAATCACATGTCCGCCACCAATCTTACTCAGACTGTCTATTGCTGCGGCTATCGCTTCCGTACATAGTGTTTCGCCGTCGGGCTTGGCTCCAAACTGCGCAATGTTCAACGCATTCTTCGGAAACTCTATCGGCACTACATGTTCTATCTCCACAGGAAGATTTTCATAATACTTGTCATACTTGCTCTCTGCGCGCATACTCGCCGTCAGCAGCGCCATAGCAAGAATAAGGTAACCTTTTTTCATGGCTATTCCGGAATTATAGTGTTCAATATTCAATGGTTAACAATATATACTGCAAATATACAATAATTCTGCTAATATTATGCCAAACATACATACCCTCAATGCAGAAAAAATAAATTTTACACCTATTGCGTCAATTTCTTTCTATTATATTTGTCAAATCCTTGTATTTTTGCATCGTAACTTTATGCGCATACGCGCGAAGAAATACCAGAGTAACAAACAATAAATAACAACTTTAAAACTCAACAATTATGAAAAAAATCTTCTTATTTGCTGCAACTCTTCTCGCAGCCGTAGCAATCAATGCTCAAGAACCGGTAGTGAGTGCTGTCTCTGCTTTCTGCAATTATCTTGATATTCATGCAGAGTATCCTAACATTCCTGCCGCTCAACAGATAACAGACAAAAACGGTACTGCCGCTACCAGTGAAACACCTATCGTGTTGTCCTCCGGTTCTAAATTGGTAGGCTATTTCAATAACACAAATAGTATTGAGGCTATTAACTATTTCAATGTAAAATCTGATTATAATACCAATATACCCGTACCTAAAATTGATGGAATTGACTCTCTTACCGTTGGAACAATGTGGCGTGCCAATAGTGGGTGCAGTATTGAACTTGGTGCAATTACAGTTGGTGAAGGTGCTAAACTGCAAGTTTACTACCAGCCCAATGGTGATTCCGATCGTGGCGTAAAAATCACGGTGCAAGGTGGCGAGCCTGTTGAGTTCAAAGAAAGCGGAGTGAAGATAAATGATATTCGTCCCGCCTATGTGGCTGAATTGGATTTGGAAAAAGGTCAATATGAGGCAGGTGAAATTGTAATAACGGTTGTTGTCAATACTATCAATATCTTCGGTGTGCATGTAGAAGAAGGTACTACTCCCGTAGAAAATCTTC
>CAJOPG010000106.1 GCA_905236355.1 Paludibacteraceae bacterium
AAGCATCATAATCTTTGTGATTGTATTGCTATCTTATTTGTGGATTTCTCCGACAAATTTAATGATTATTTCACAGACTAACAAAAATTTATGGAAAAATATGCAAAATTAGGTGCAAAATACACAAAACAGTCTCATTCCTTGTTAGCATCGAATATCTCAGGAGGGAAACGGATTTCATCCTCCGGGTCATCAAGGTATTCGTCATAATGGTCCTGATAGTAGGATGCTTCATCAAACTGACGGCTTATGCCTCGCCTCTTGATTTCCTGCATCTGTCTGACGATTGTAGCATGATGGGCAATAACGTAATCAAACATTTGTTGAGTAGTTGTTAGTTTTTCATTGCAATACCACTCAAAATGCCCACTGATGTCCGGCCAGTCATTATGTTTTCTTACAACAAGATTGCCCCCAGACTTACCAACAACTTCATATTCTTCATCCTCCATTTCATAACCAGGCTCAATATCTATGGTGTAATAGTATTTGCCCAAATCCAAAGGCAAGTCATTCAGAGACTTCACCTGTCGCTTCTCTTCGGATTTGTACTGCCCTGCATTTTGTTGCAGTTGGCTTGCAATCACTTCCCTCTCTCTCACAGGCTCTTTCTCCGGCTCTATAAGGTAGGCATAACCTACCGTATAGAGTATGAGGATAGTCGTGATGATGATAATGTCAGTCTTTGTGAACTTGGGGTTAGGCATTTATTCTATAGGTTCAAAATACCAATTTCTGTTTTTATCTTTTTGTTCAACAACTATATAAGGAATTAAGTCAAGCTGATTATTTTTGTCTAATTCTCTTAATAATTTACGAATTGGTAAACCAGCCCTTTCTGAATCAGATTTAAATATACCAGCTTTAACGAATTCTTCCATCATGTCCAAGGCTCGTACACGTTTTACGTTTTTGTTCCTTGCAAAATAGTCTGCCAACACCTTATTGATATTTTCTATCTTTACTCTGTTCATAATGACATGTTTTTTTATTAATCCCTTAAATTTGCAAATGGTCTTTTACCTGCATGAAGCTCTTTAAAGTCTGCAATCATTTTATGTTCGACATCACGCGGTTCTTCATTTGTTAATGTTTTCCAACAAACCACGAGGTCTCTGGAATCAGCTAACTGCCATATATAACGTCCACCCCAATGACCTATATTCGCTCCCTGACCAAAACGCAAGTATTGTCCTAAACGTTTGTTGAGTGTAGCGGAACTATTTGCGCCACCAGCTTTACCGATATACACGATAGGTGTATCTTCCACCCAATTGTCTTCCAACTCTGATATGGAAACATTTGGGTTCTGACCTTTAAAGTGTCCCCCTGTACCCTCTGACACGAATTGTGGTACAGACTCGGTTTCTCGAAGGACTACATATACACCCTTTTGAGCTGGAATTTGATTTTTTGCTCCTGTCATTAATTCACCCATAGTCTTGAATCCCTCGAAGCCTTGTTCTTTTAGTTGTTTTTTGTTCATAATCAGTTTTGTAGAAAATGTTTTGAGTTATTGTTTTTTTAGGTTCCTATAGGTGTCCCCATACTACATGAAAAAGTATATTTACAAAGATACTATTTTTTTTCCATATTTCAAAGTTTATGTAGGTATTGTTGTTCCAAAAAGTGTTAATTGCTGTCTATTCAACAACCACTTTCCTTGTTTTGCCGTCTGGGTGCTTGATAATATTCACTCCTTTACAAGTGTCCTTAATTTTCTCACCTTTTATATTATATATGGTAGGATTGCCTGACGTTTCACTAACCTGTTTTATTGCGCTGGCATCATCTTCTTTTATGACAAAGAAACTGCTCCACCAGCCTGATTGGCTTTGGTATTGCTCAAGGCTTCCTTTGGGAACATAGAGTGGGGTATTCATGTATGTGGATGTGGTGAAAGATACATCCATCTGAGGAGGCTCCTGTGATTGCAATATTACTTTCTGAGTTACGGAAAATGGCATGCCCACTGATTTTACAGACTCGCTAAGAATCAATATTTTTGCAGGTAATACTCCTTTCCCCCTATTTTCATTAAATGTTGTTTTTTTACGCATCCAACAGAGTGTATCAATAATCTGAAAAATACCTACGATATCGGCATTTGGAGCCATAAAACTAAGTTCTTTGTCACTATCTTCTATCGTAACATGTTGTGCTCTAAAACCATAAAATGTTCCAGTGCCAACAGATGTAACGTGCGTTGAAATGGAAAAACGCTTAATGCTTTTGCAATTATAGAAAGCATCGTCATATATTCCACTATAAGTGCCTTCAAATGGAGCTATGTATTCAAGATTAGTGCATTGTGAAAAAGTTTTTTCTGGAATTATAGGATTGAACACGCAGGGTATCTGTATGGAAACCAGATTGGTACAACCTCTGAAGGTGGCTTTCCCTATGCTTTTGGGTTCTTGGCAGGAAATTGAAATGATTTTCTCGTTTTTTTCAAACACGTTATTTCCAATTCCTACGACCGTTAGGTTTTGTGTATTATATGATATACAGTCTGGGATTACTACATCGCCCTCGGCATCAGGATATGCCACTATCGTTGCTGTCCTGCTGCTCGCATTTATTGTATAATAGATGCCGTCCAGTTCCAAGTCATAGTTGTATGCCTTTGTCCCGATGCAGGCGCATATAGATGCAGCCAATAGTGTGTATTTCAAATATATCATAAAAAAGGGGTTTTGTTAATCGTTTCTTTTCAGTGCTTCTTCATAGACTTTCCTCACACGTTCACGAAGTGACTGCGGACGTATGACGGTCAGGCTACGGCTGCGTGACAGCAACTCCATTACGAAATCGTTGGTAATGCGTAATCTCAGGGAAATACGAAACTCATCATCGTTGTCAACAAGTATGCGCTGCGAGTGGTGCAACGGTACGGACTTCAGGAAACGGCCGTCCAGCGCATCATAGCTCAGTTCTATATCCTCAATGGGCATTTCGGGGTCATTCCATATTCCATAGCAGTCACGGAATAGTGCCTCTACGTCGATGCTCTCGTCGCGAACGAACTTGCGTGATACATGGTGCAAGTTCCTGATGCGGTCAATGCCAAAACTCTTCAGCGTACCCTCTTCCCTGGCAAGCAGATACCATCGTTGGTTGCTCTCTTTCAGGAAGTGGGGCTCCACCTGTTTGTGTATTATCTCACAATCCTTGCGATAGAGCACGTAGTCAAACTCTATCATGTTTGATTCGCGGATGGCAGTGATGAGGGGGAGCATCAGCTGACTGCCTATTGGGCGGTGGTGCTCTGCCAATACATACCGTTGCAGCTGTGCGTTGCTGTTGATTGAGGACAGGAGGTCGAAGTCGAGCAGCATCTCATCGAAGCGATGTTGAAGGTATCCGGAAGACTGCTCTATCGTATATCCATACACGTTATTCTTTATCTTGTAGCCGAACTGCAAATCTATGTCTATGAAGTCACGCTGCAGGGTACGTAGGGTTACTCTACGGAATGCACGCTTTTCCAGTTCGTCATTTACATAGTTGAGCAGTTCCTGTGTAGGCACAGCCCTCTTGCTTCGCTCTAACCGGTCTA
>CAJOPG010000107.1 GCA_905236355.1 Paludibacteraceae bacterium
ACATCAACCATACATCATAAGCCTACACAGACACCAAATAAAGGGCTATTGAATACCTTTGACAATAGACAAAAACTCCTGCTTTTCATGCGGACATTCTGATATTGTTACTTTTTTATTTGTGGAATTTGTTTTTTTGTATTACTTTTGCACTCGCTTAGGTGAAATTAAAAACTTAGGATTAGGAAAAACTCTAATCTGAGTTCTAAATTATATCACACAAGGAAAGTTGGCGGAGTGGTCGATCGCGGCGGTCTTGAAAACCGTTGACCTGAAAGGGTCCGGGGGTTCGAATCCCTCACTTTCCGCAGAAGGGCATAAATAAAAAACTAAAGGGAACATCAAACTTGCTTGAGATGTTCCCTTTGGATTTTTCTTGCGGAGTACCCCTTATTTCTCTATCTGTGTTATCAGTGGCAACTTGTTGTTGTGCGCTGTCTGTGCCACGGCACTAAACCAATCGGTATCTTTGGGATATTGCCATTGGCTCCAACCACCACCAAACCAATATGTGAACCGCTCTGACGGTGGTAAAATAGTCAATAGGTGATGGTCCTCAACAATCACTTCGTATGAGTGCGTAGCAACCACTGCACAATAGTTTCGCCCTTGTTTGACTCCTGCATCGCTGACAGCTTCTTCTGCGTAGGCAAGCCACCCCCCTTGTTCAGAATAGGAGATGTTGTCCATCTTGTCATGCAGATAGATTCCTGCGGCCCATCTCACAGTGTCGTATCCTTCCGCCGGCTCCACCTCTGCCTTGTTCAGTTGAGCCCCCGCATCACAAGTAACAGTGAGCGTGTGGGTAGGATAGGTTAACCGGAAGACCACACGCAACGGACCGGTTTCTATAATCTGCCAGTCTGTGTAATGGTCACCCACCTGCAGTCGGTTATTCACATAAGGAGTCACGCCGCCACAACCTAAGGTGTGCGCCACCTTGTAACAGTCAAGTCCCTCGCCGTGGTTAATATGATAAGGTTTGTCATGATGCAAATCATTATCATAGAATTTTGCCACAATGGGGCTGTTGGTACATTTGAGCCAAAGATCAACACCATTGGAGGGGTTCTCGTCAGCTAAAGCCGGCCCGTACATACGATAGGCGGCAAGATCATTCTCCCACGCAAAATCATCTTTGCGCTCGGGTACGAATTGTGCACTGACACGTGCCTCCGGGACTACCGGCTTACCTCGTTTCCATACATAGTGGCGTTGCATGCCGCCGCGGATATCATCAACAAGAAAAATGATTTTCTGCGGAGAGTCTTCGCCTGCATATAATACCTGATAAGGCACTTGTCGTTTGTCCTCATCAAGGAGTATGAACTTGCCGGAATCCTGAGGGGTAAGATTCAATTCTTGTGCGGAGATTTCTGCCATCGTGTTATATCGTTCCAGCAGCGAGGGGTTTGTGACAACGATGGTCGTTTTTTTAGAGCATGCTGTCAGAAAAACAAGTACGAGGAAAAACAGGAGAGGATTTCTTGATTTCATAATTGCTGATTTTTGATTTATGTAGAGTCATTCGGATGTTAGGGTTGCTTGCCGATATAGGCAAGGATACCCCCATCTACATAGAGTATGTGCCCGTTGACGAAATCGGAAGCATCGGATGCGAGGAAGACGGCGGGTCCCATCAGATCTGCCGGAGTGCCCCATCTGCCGGCGGGCGTTTTGCTTATAATAAATTGGTCAAACGGGTGCCGACTGCCATCGGGTTGGCGCTCGCGAAGTGGCGCTGTCTGCGGGGTGGCGATATAGCCGGGCCCGATGCCGTTGCATTGTATGTTGGCACCACCGTATTCGCTGCAGATGTTGCGCGTCAGCATCTTCAAGCCTCCTTTCGCAGCTGCATAGGCACTCACCGTTTCTCTCCCCAGTTCCGACATCATGGAGCAGATATTGATAATTTTGCCATGCCCCTTGCGTATCATACCGGGTATGACGGCCTTGGCCATGATGAAGGGGGCTGTCAAATCGATATCTATTACCTGCTTCCATTCGTCCAGACTCATCTCTGTCATAGGAATACGGCGAATGATACCGGCATTGTTGACAAGAATGTCAATCACTCCCACTTCCTGCTCTATGCGTGCAATCATGTCAGCAACCTGCTGCTCATCGGTTACATCGCAGAAATATCCGTGTGCGTCAATGCCCTTCTCCTTGTATGCCTGCAGTGCATCCTTCATGTGTTGCTCGCCTCGGCAGTTGAAGCAAATCTTTGCGCCGGCCTCGGCAAAGGCTTCGGCAATGGCAAACCCTATTCCGTAAGCGGCTCCTGTGACTAATGCCACTTTCCCTTCCAATGAGAAATTCAGACTTCTGTTCATAAGTGTTGTTTGTATGGTTTGGTGTGGTTTTGTATGGGTTTGTATATTGTAAAACCTTGACAAAGGTACTGCTTTTCTGTTGAATTTGCAAATGTCAGTATAAAATACTACCTTTGCCCCGCTGTTATAAGGTGGAAAAACGAGAGGGTAATAGTGAATAGTTAGTGTGAATTATAAAGAGTGAATACGATAGGATACACATTCCGTTTTACTGATTTTGGGGAGTCTCACGGTGTTGCTGTGGGAGGGGTCGTTGATGGTTACCCTGCAGGATTACATATTGACAATGCCGCTATCCGGGTAGATCTTGACCGCCGCGCAGGTAGAACTCTTCCTGTAGAGTGGCAGTTTGCCGTATCACCCCGTGCATTGTCGGAGCAGGATGAGCCGGAGTTCTTGTCGGGTCTGCTTGACAACATTACTTTAGGTACTCCGGTTGCATTCCTAATCCGTAATACCAATGTCAGGAGTGAAGATTATGAAACTTTGAAGAATATATGCCGACCGGCGCATGCAGATGCTGTATATCAGAATAAATACGGTATTCGTGACTACCGTGGCGGAGGACGTGCTTCGGCCCGGGAGACGGCGGCACGCGTGGTGGCAGGCAGTATGGCAAAGCAGTATCTGCAAACGCGTAATATCACTATTGGAGCGTATATAGCACAGGTGGGTGATGCAGTCACTCAGGAGGATATTACTTCTCTGCTGAAACGAGTGAAAGCGGAAGGTGACTCTGTGGGCGGCATCGTGGAGTGTGTGGTAAGAGGACTGCCTGTAGGAGTAGGGGAACCCTTGTTTGACAAGTTGCCGGCACGCTTGGCGGCGGCGGTAATGAGTATCAACGCCTGCAAGGGATTCGACTATGGCAGCGGTTTCTGCGGAGTGAACCAATGGGGTAGTGATCTGAATCAGGTTAGTGGAGGGGCCTTAGGCGGTATCTCTGACGGCACTGACTTCCATTTCCGTTGTGTATTCAAACCCACGCCGTCTATGGCAAAAAATATTCCCGGCGGTCGTTTTGATGTCTGTATCGCTCTTCGTGCTCCCGTTATTGTGGAGGCTATGGCGGCAATGACAATTGCCGACCTCGTGATACAATCTGAATCCGGAATTTAACGCTACGCTACTTGGAATTGGATAATAAAGAAATATATCGGCAGTTTGCGGAGCAGGAACAATTGCCCTTGTTTATGCAGCCTTGGTGGTTGGATGCCGTTACCGCGCCCGATGGAAAGCAGTGGGATGTGCTGCTGGCATACAACAGACAAGGTGAGGCGGAAGCGGCAATGCCGTATATGCTGCGTCAGCGAATGGGATTCAGATATGTATTGATGCCGCAACAAACTCAAATAGGGGGCGTGGGGCTGAGCGGGAAGATAAAGAATGACAGTCATGCGCAAGAGAATATAGTAAAGTGGCTTATAGAGCAACTCGGTAAATTGAGGTTGGACTATTATTATCAACAGTATTCTGTTGATTCTCCAATACCGGCATTACTTGCCGCAAGAGGATTTACAACAAGAGAACGGGTTACTTACAGAATAGAGAGACCGGCAAATATAGATGCTGTTGTGCGGTCGTTTTCGTATAATAAAAGACGCCAACTGAAGAAGGCGGCGTCGTTGGTTGTCGATTTTGACCTCACACCACAGGAGTTTTATGCTTTTCATTCGGATTGTCTGAAAGAGAAACATCAGACTATTCGTTATTCGTGGGAGCTTTTCAAAAACATATACCAATACAGCACTGCCCGCAATCAGGGGCAGGTGATTGCGTTGCGTAGTGATACGGACTCACGCCTTGTTGCTGCTGCTTTTGTGGTATGGGATGAGCAACAGATGTACTATCTTATACCGGTTCTTCTCTCAAGTGCCGGCCGGTCCGGTGCTGGGACCCGTATCGCATTTGAATGTATCAAACTGGCTCAGAAGAAAGGAATTGCTTTTGATTTTGAAGGGAGCAATATTCCTTCTGTTGCCAACCATTATCGGCAGTTTGGTTCCACACCCGTCAAATATTATAGTGTAGAGAAAAAAACTAATCCTCTATTTTCACTACTCCTATATTGTAACAGGGTTAAAGAGAAATGGCAGAGGAAATAATGTTTGACCGGATAACCGGATAAACCTTACTCTTCAATACTTTTTTCGTATTCTCTGACAATCAGTATATACCAGCAGAGGATGCCTGCTCTCACAATGAAGCTGACCATGCAATAACCTGCTATTGCCAATATGAAGTTGTTGTAGTGAATACCTATGTATAATGTTGCAAAGCGAAGTGCAATGAGTATTACTTCATAGACAAATTCTATCTTCTGCTTGAAAAATACATCAGACAGGTAACTATGTGGAGAGGTAAGCACCACCAGTAGCAGCCAGGGAAGCATCCAACGGATATAGTAACCTGTCATTTCCCAAACTCCGCCTAACAACCACGAGGTAAGTGCCGGCAGAAAGAAATACAATGGGACAAACAACAATGCAGTTATGGCAACCGCATATATCCAATAACGCCGTAGAATGGAAGCTATGGACTGCCTATTATTGACTCTCTCTGATATTTTCTGAAAGAATACCTGGTATAATGAGTTGCATATCACGGTTATCGGCGTGAAAGCAAGAGTTACAGCCATTCCCCAAATTCCTACCTGTTGTAGTCCAAAAGCCGCGACCAACATCAGAACGGGCAGGCTGTTGCTCAGGCTATATACCAGATTCCGGGGCAAGGAAAAGAGCGGCAGGTTGCGATATTGGCGGGCTACGACCTTACACCGTTTTTTATCAAACTGAAACAGAGGCGTCATGATATGCCGGTGGACAATATAATTGCTTGTTGCCGACAGAAATGGTGCAATAACACCTCCATATATCAATCCCCCCGAGTAAGGTACATATCCCAACCCTAATTTGCCGGCTGCCGATAAGACGGATTGAGATACCTGATATCCGCTGATTGCCCGGAAATGTTTGAGTCGTGTATACCAGTAGTTTGTAATCTGCCAGATACCACAACATAGTACATATATAGGGATTAACCATAAGAATCGGGCTAACTCGGGAGTCTTGAACAGACCTGCTATTTGTTTTGAGAATGGGAGGAATATGCAGGAAACTGCAACTGTAATTACTAATGTAAACAAACCTACATGAAAAACTGCCACAGAGTCTTTTTCTTCTTTGCAGAGCGGAATAGCAAACTGATATTGTGCAGTGCTAATGGTGAGTAGTATTCCCGCAATACTCATAAATAAATTGAACACGCCGAAATCCGTTTGTGTATAGATACGGGCGAGAAAGGGATAGACTAACAGACCTACGATTTGTGCTATGACATTTGCAGACAGCAGTTTGCCAGAGTTGCGTACCAGCTCTGACTTGAAAAATTGTTGAAAAGGTTTCCGCTGCATAAGATTTGCATAAAGCGCCGCAAAGATACATATTTTCCTGTGTTTGGTCAACTTTTTTCAAAAAAATATGCATAGGTTTTGCTCATTTGAAAAAAACATTGTAAATTTGCAGTCGCAAAGTGTGCGATTGAGTATATGCTATTTTTGCATTGACCACTAATCGATAACCATTAAAACAACAGATATGCAAATCAAAAAATCTCAACAAGCGAGTCTTGAGGACAAGAAATTTACCTATCTTCTGATGGGTTTTGTGCTTGTGCTCAGTATCTGCTTTGTCGCTCTTGAGTGGACTGAAAAAGAGGTGACCAAGTATGATGTAATAGATGAAGAATTGGCCTTTGAGGAAGAACTTGACATCCAGCAGACATCCCAAGATGTTACTCCTCCCCCTCCACCACCGGCACCTGTGCAGGAAGTGGAAATCTTGAATGTGGTGGAAAATGATGTGGAGACACAGACCATTGAGATTACTTCTGAAGAAACGAACGAAGAAGTTGTGATTGCTCCGCCTGTAGAGGAGGTAAAAGAGGAAGAAGAGGATGAGCAAGTGGTTTTCGTTGTGGTAGAGACCATGCCGGAATTCCCCGGTGGTACACAGGCTCTCTTCAAATATCTGAGTGAGAATGTAAAGTATCCTGTTATTGCGCAGGAGAATGGTATTCAAGGTCGCGTTATCTGCCAGTTTACGGTGAACAAAGACGGTTCAATAGTGGATGTAGAGGTTGTTCGCTCCGGCGGTGATGCATCGCTTGACAAGGAGGCGGTTCGCGTCATCAAGTCGATGCCGAAATGGAGTCCCGGCAAGCAGCGTGGTAAGGCCGTGCGTGTGAAATACACTGTGCCGGTTAACTTCAAGTTGCAATAGGGCGACATATCATCATACCATAAGAGATATACTAAAAATAGAGGTGCTGCAGACGGCACCTCTATTTTGATGTGTTAACCTGTGATGTAGTATGACGGGCGTGTTCGGTGTACCTGCTTGACGGTTACTACAAGTGCTTAGTCGAATATGTTTATGTTATGTTCATCTTATGTTGATCTTATGTTTATCTTATGTTTGGGGTATCTGATTATGATGAAGTTACGGCGGTTTTTGAAGATTGAATATAATGTAAGTGACTGGATGCGTGTATGTTGCGTAGTGTGATGTGTGATTTTGGATTTATTGCAGATGTTTTATTTTCCGTGCGAGCGTCTCTGGCATTGAATTTGCATAAATCAAAAAGATGTTGTAATTTTGTAGGCTTGAAACCATGTGCCTTTTAAGAGGATGATGTTTGACTATAAATATAGGAATATAGTGCTGATAATGTTGGCGTTGTCTGCTGTATATTTGTGTGCGGAAGAGCGTGCTTACAAGTGTGACATGGGTTTGCAGGGCGGCATGAGTTATTATGTAGGGGATGCAACGCCACATATTTTTATGCATATTCAGCCTGCATACGGTTTGCAGTTTCGCTACAAATTCGACCCGCGTTGGTCGTTGCAGGCCAAAGTGCAAGGTCAGCATATCCGTTTTCGCGAGCCTTCGGGTGATGATTATGGAAAGAATCATTTGTGGAATTTGGATGTGGTGGCGGAGTACAACTTTTTCCGCTTCGGGGTAAAACAATATGACGACCGTATAAAGCAACTCACGCCTTATATTTTTCTTGGTATTGGTGCGGGTGCGTATTCCGGCTTTGAGAGTTTTGCCGCCTATCTGCCTTTCGGCTTCGGACTCAAGTGGAAGTTTGCGGAGCATGTGCAATTGCATGCCGCCTGGCAGCACCAACTCTATTTTGCTGATAATATAGAGGGTAGGTCGGAGTATGATAATGCCAACGGTCTTAATGGGATTAATATTCTGCATAACGACCTTACATCCACTTTTACGGTCGGCATAGTTTTTGAATTTGCAAAAGAGCGTGAGATATGCCGTCAGTGCGGTTATTATCGGAGGAGATAAGAACAAAAAGGGAAAGAATATCACAGGTGAGTTTAAGACAACAAATACAAGAAGAGCGTCTTCCGCGGCATATCGCCATCATTATGGATGGTAATGGCCGCTGGGCAAAGCGTCAGGGCATGCTTCGCATGTTCGGGCACAAGCAGGGCGTGGAAGCCGTTCATGAGATAACAGAGGCTTGTGCCGAACTCGGCATAGACTATCTGACTCTCTATACCTTTTCCAATGAGAACTGGAATCGTCCGCGCGAAGAGGTGGAGGCATTGATGAGTTTATTGGTGGATACAATTGAGAAGGAGACATCTACGCTTATGAAGAACAATGTGCGCCTTGCGACCATCGGCGATACAGACCGACTACCTGAAAAGGCACGGCAGAAGTTTATGGGCTGTATTCGTCAGACTTCTGTCAATACGGGTCTCACCCTCGTTATTGCCCTTTCATATTCCGCCCGTTGGGAACTGACGGAAGCGGCCAGAAGCATTGCGCGCCGCATGAGTGCGGGAACTGTGAAGGTGGAGGATGTCAGTGAACAACTGTTTGCAGACAGTCTGTGCACCGCAGGTATGCCCGATCCCGATTTGCTTATCCGTACCAGTGGTGAACTGCGTATCAGCAACTTTCTACTTTGGCAATTGGCATATACCGAGCTCTATTTCACGGATGTTCTTTGGCCTGACTTCCATAAAGAAGAACTTTATCGTGCCATCATTGACTATCAATCACGCGAGCGGCGTTTTGGTAAGACATCTGAGCAACTGACCACCCATTAGCAATTACATACTTGAAGAAATACATATTAATCATATTATTTTTTGTTTTCCCGCTGTTGGCAGTAGCGCAATTAGTTGATACCACTTTGACGGAGGAACCCGAACCTCTTCCTGCAGTGGAGTACACTTTGCATCGCAATACTTATGAGATTGCCGATATTACTGTTACGGGTGCCGACAACTATGAGGATTTTGTGCTGATAGGTTTCTCGGGTTTGGCAGTAGGCGAGAAGATAGAAGTTCCGGGCGATGCCATCACCAAAGCCATCAAACGCTTCTGGAAACAGGGTTTATTTTCAGATGTCAAGATTCAAGCGACCAAGATAGAGGGTGACAAGATATGGCTGAACATTGCTCTGAAACAGCGTCCCCGCATCAGCGACTTGCAATATACCGGCTTGAAGAAATCGGAGCGTGAAGATGTAGAGGTGAAGGTGGGTTTGAGCAAAGGCAACCAACTTACTCCCAACAGTGAAGACCGAGCCAAGACGGTTATCAAGAAGTATCTTGCCGAGAAGGGATTCCATAATGCCGAGGTGCAAGTGTTGCAGAAACCCGACCCGGACCACGAAGGGTATATAAAAGTGGCTATTGTGGTGGATAAGAAGGCAAAGACCAAGGTGAATAATATATATATTACGGGTAATGAGGCATTGTCGCATACCAAGATCAATCATGCGATGAAGAAGACTAACGACAACCACATCACGAATCTTTTCCGTACAAAGAAGTTTGTTACAGAAGAGTATGAGAAAGACAAGGTGGCCGTTATTGAGAAGTACAATGAGTTAGGCTATCGTGATGCCTATATTGTTGCAGACTCTGTAGTTCCCTCTCCGGAAGATCCCACTCGTGTGGATGTGTGTATGACCATCAGCGAGGGTGACAAATATTATATTCGCGACATCACATGGGTTGGTAACACCCTTTATCCGTATGATTATCTTAATGCAGTTCTCGGTATTAAAAAGGGCGACACCTATAATCTCAAGCAACTCAACGAGCGTTTGCAGTCAGATGATGATGCTGTGAGCAAACTCTACACCGACCGCGGCTACCTGTTCTTCAATGTGGAGCCGGTGGAAGTAAAGGTGGAGAACGACTCGATTGACTTTGAGATGCGTATGTATGAGGGTAAGCCTGCTACCATCAACGAGATAAATATAGTAGGGAACTCCCGCGTATATGAGCATGTAGTGCGTCGTGAACTCTATACCAAACCCGGGCAGCTTTATTCGCAGTCGGATATCATGCGTTCTCTGCGTGAACTGGCCCAGATGGGTCACTTTGATCCGGAGAAACTAATTCCAGACATCCAACCCGACCCTGAAGACGGCACCGTTGACATCACTTATCAGTTGCAGACGAAGTCGTCTGACCAATTGGAACTCTCGTTAGGCTGGGGTGCTACAGGTATCGTGGGTAGTGTGGGTGTGAAATTCACAAACTTCGCCATACAAAACCTCTTCAACAAGAAGAGTTATCGGATAGTGCCCCAAGGTGAGGGGCAAACCTTTAGTATCAATGCCCGCACCAATGGCGTGTATTACACCTCGGTAAGCGTCAGTTTCTTAGAGCCGTGGTTGGGAGGCAAACGTCCGAACTCATTATCCGCCAATGTATTTTTTGCCTCACAGACCGGTTATTCGAACCGTTACTACAAAGCCTATCAGAATCTCTATAACTCCTATTATTCTTATTACTATAACAATAGTTATAATGACTATGCCAACACGCTGCGTGAATCGGAGTCGGACCCTGACAAATATCTGCGCACCTTTGGCGTTTCTATCGGCTATGGCAAGCGTCTGCATTGGCCGGATGACTACTTTACTTTTTATGGTGAATTATCCTATCAGTTCTATAAGATGCACGATTGGCCGTGGTTGTTGCTTTCCGACGGTATGTTCCACAACCTGTCTCTCAATCTTATTCTCAGTCGGAGCAGTATAGATAACCCCATCTATACACGCCGTGGTTCACAGTTCAGCATAGGGCTTAAGATTACCCCTCCTTACTCAGTTATCAATGGCAAGGATTATTCCCAGATGTCAGAACAAGAACGATACAAACTGATAGAATACCACAAGTGGAAGTTCTCAGCCAAGGTGTTCACTCCTTTGACACGTGACAGCAAACTTGTGCTCATGACTCGTGCCGAGTTTGGCTATCTCGGACACTTTAACAGGTATGCGAAGTCACCCTTTGAGACCTACTATATGGGTGGTGACGGTATGACAAGTTATACCAGTTATTCCACCGAATATATAGCTATGCGTGGTTATTCTTCCGGCTCGCTAACTCCCTACGATGAGGAGACAAACCGCACTAATGGCTATCTTTACAATAAATATACTATGGAGCTACGCTACCCCATATCGTTGGAGCAGAATGCCACCATTTGGGCACTTGTGTTTGCCGAGGCCGGTAACTGTTTTTCAGATATCAGGCAATACAATCCCTTCAACCTCAAACGCTCGCTTGGTGTTGGTGTGCGCATCTATCTGCCTATGTTCGGACTTATGGGAATAGACTGGGGTTGGGGATTCGACTATATCAACGGCACGCGCGGCGGAAGCCAATTCCACTTTGTGTTAGGACAAGAACTATAATACAAATGCTAAATTCTGCACCTATGAAAAAATATATTGTTATCATTCTCACATTTGCAGCTGTTTCAGTTTCAGCACAAAAGATAGCGTATGTGGATGTGGCATACATTTTGAAGAATCTACCGCAGTATGAGACGGCCAACGAGCAACTGACTATGATTTCCAAGCGTTGGCAGAAGGAGGTGGAGACGCTGACACAGGAGGCGCGCATCCTCACTACCAACTACCAGACCGAGCAGATATTCCTCTCGGACGAGATGAGGCAAAAGCGTGAGGAAGAGATAGTGGCAAAAGAGACAGAGGCATTGGAGTTGAAGCGCAAATACTTCGGGCAGGACGGAGAACTTTTCAAAAAGCGTGAGAGTCTGATAAAGCCTATACAAGACGATATATATGCCGCGATACAAGAGATTGCTAATGAGAAGAAATACGACATAGTGAAGGACCGTAGCAGTGAACCATCGCTTCTGTATATGTCCAACAAGTTAGATATCAGTGACCAGGTTCTGCAAAAACTCGGTGCTAAATAAGATTAGTATAATTTTTGATGCTCTTCAAAGCAGGGCACGAAAGTATAATAAACAGACCAGAATATAAACCTAAAAAATAAGCAACAATGAAGAAACTTTTTCTAACGCTGGCATTGGTGTTGCCGATGGCAGTATTTGCCCAAAAGTTGGGGCACATCAATACCCAGGAGTTGTTCACTCAGATGCCGGAGTTGACGCAAATCAGACAAGAAATTGACAACCTCTCCGGTCAGTATGAAGACCAGATTGCGAATATGCAAGAGGAGTATAATCGGAAGATTGCCGATTATCAGCAAAATGAATCCACGCTTGGGGATGCAGTAAAGCAGATTCGTCAGCAGGAGATTGCCGAAATGGAACAACGCATCCAACTCTTCTATCAGACTGCACAGCAGGATATACAAAAGAAGCAACAGGAGTTAGTGGCTCCTGTACATGAGAAGATGAGTAAGGCTATTCAGGAAGTAGGCAAGGAAGGTGGTTTTACCTATGTGTTTGATTCTGCTGCTACCGTCTATATAGCACCCGACGCTATTGATATTATGCCGCAAGTTCGTCAGAAACTGGGTATTAAATAATGGCAGACAATTGGCTTGAGAAACATTTTGACGACTACGAGCAACGCAAAAGGGCGTGGCTCCGAAAGAAAGGAAAAACCGCTGACGCTTCAAGGGAGCAACAAAACCCTTGGAGCGATTAGTGCGTATATGACTTTCTAATTTCTGATTTTTGATTTCAACGGCAACGCCTTTTTCAGATTTATTTTCAGGAGGACGATTACATGAGTATCGCCTCTGTGTATTTTTAATATCTAAATTATATTATTATGCCTCAAACAATTCAAAAAACTGTTCAAGACACTCTTCGTGATCATGCATGGGCTCGTTGGACGGCCCTTCTGCTCCTCGCTTTGGGTATGTTCTGTTGCTATATCTTCATGGACATCCTTTCACCTATCAAAGACCTTATGCAGTCTGAGCGAGGTTGGGACTCTACTGCTTTCGGAACAATGGAAGGAGCCGAGACTTTTCTTAATGTGTTTGTGTTCTTCCTCATCTTTGCAGGTATCATTCTTGACAAGATGGGTGTGCGCTTCACTGCAGTATTGTCAGGAGTTGTCATGTTGGTAGGCGCACTTATCAAATATTATGCTATCAGCGAGTCGTTCATAGGCAGCGGTGCGGAGACCTGGTTTACTAATAATCTCAACTATATCCCTCTCTTTGACGAGTTAGGTGTATCGCCCTTCTATCGTGGCATGCCTGCTTCCGCCAAATGTGCTGCCGTTGGTTTTATGATATTCGGTTGCGGCTGTGAGATGGCGGGTATAACCGTCAGTCGCGGTATCGTCAAATGGTTCAAAGGCAGGGAGACAGCTCTCGCGATGGGTTCGGAGATGGCACTTGCGCGTCTTGGCGTGGCAACCTGCATGATATTCTCTCCTTTCTTTGCTCGTCTTGGCGGCACGATTGATGTGTCACGCTCTGTTGCCTTTGGTGTAGTGCTTATGTGCATTGCTCTTATCATGTTTATCGTCTATTTCTTCATGGACAGAAGGCTTGACGCACAGACAGGCGAAGCGGAAGAGAATGACGAACCTTTCAAAGTTAGTGATATCGGCAAGATTCTTTCTTCCGGTGGTTTCTGGTTGGTGGCTCTTCTTTGTGTGCTCTATTATAGTGCCATTTTCCCCTTCCAGAAATATGCAGTCAACATGCTTCAGTGCAACCTTACCTTAGTGCCTGGTGAAGGTTTTTGGGCAGGTGAGACGGTTACACTTATTCAATATGTCATAATGCTTGTGGTGGCTGCGGCTGCTTTTGCGAGCAATTTTTCCAAGCGGAAGTCAATGAAGTACGGTCTTATGTCATTGGCGGTAGTAGCGCTTGTCACCTATTGCGTTATTGGCTACAAGCGTGGATCGGCAGAAACAATCTTTGCTGTATTCCCGTTACTTGCCGTGGCCATCACCCCTATACTTGGCAACTATGTAGATCATAAGGGTAAGGCGGCCACCATGCTGATGCTCGGTTCGTTGCTACTGATTGCTTGTCACCTCATTTTCGCCTTTGTGCTTCCTGCATGTAAGGGTAGCATGGTTGGTGGCGTGATTGTGGCTTATGCTACAATTCTTGTACTCGGTGCCAGTTTTTCACTGGTGCCGGCGGCCCTATGGCCCAGTGTGCCGAAACTGGTGGATGAGAAGATAATAGGCTCAGCCTATGCTCTTATCTTTTGGATTCAGAATATCGGGCTGTGGCTCTTTCCACTCCTTATAGGTAAGGTGCTTGATGCTACCAATGTGGGTGTTACCGACCCTACCGCACTTGATTACACATGGGCGCTTATTATGCTGGCAGCTCTTGGTATTGCTGCTTTTGTAATAGGTTTTGTTCTTAAGATTGTTGATCAGAAGAGGCATCTGGGATTGGAAGAACCTAATATCAAACAGGAACAACCGCAAGCACCCGTTAACTCTTGTGCACATTAAGAGGTTGCGGAAATGCTTGGTGTGTTTTAGTATTTAGGACTCAGGAATATGAATTGGGATTTTCTCATAAAGAACAAGGCGAGTGTCTCCGTATCCACCGATACCCGGAACCTGCCCGAGGGGTGTATCTTCTTTGCACTACGGGGTGCCAACTTCAATGGCAATCGTTTTGCTTTGCAGGCGCTTGAAATGGGAGCCGCCTACGCCGTGGTAGATGAAGATATACCTGCTACTTGTGCGCAGCAGAAGTGCTTCAGCAAACAACTTATTCGCGTTGACAACTCACTGAGAGCGCTGCAGGAACTATCGCGTGAGTGGCGCCGCCAATGGGGGAAGACCGTCATAGGTATTACCGGGACTAACGGTAAAACCACTACGAAAGAACTGACCGCTGCTGTGCTCAAGACTAAGTATAACTTGCTTTTTACACAGGGTAATCTCAACAATCAGGTGGGAGTGCCTCTTACATTACTTAAACTGACTGCCGACAATGACCTGGCAATAATAGAGATGGGGGCATCTCACCCGGGCGATATCCGTGAGCTTGTGGAGATTGCAGAGCCCGATTGCGGTCTTATCACCAATGTGGGTAAGGCTCACCTGCAGGGGTTCGGCTCTTTTGAAGGTGTGATGCGGACAAAGGCGGAGTTGTATGAGTATCTAAGCGAGCACGGAGGCTTCTGTTTCCGTAATATGGACAATCCCTATCTGGCGCAGATGGCAGGCGGTCTGAAGACAGTGGAGTACCATACAGGACAGATGCTGAGCAATACACACCTCGTTGGTGCATACAATGCAGAAAATGTGAGTGCCGCTATCTGTATAGGAGAGTATTTTGGAGTGGAGAAAGCAAAAGCCATAGAGGCAATTCGTGCATATATCCCTTCAAACAACCGATCACAACTTATTCAAACAGAGCATAACACGCTTGTAGTGGATGCCTACAATGCCAACCCCACATCCATGCAAGCTGCAATACTTAATATTCTCAATAACTCAATTCCGCAACAGACAAGCAATGCAACATTCATTCTCGGTGATATGTTGGAACTGGGCGAATATTCTCACACCGAGCATCAGAACATTGTTAATCTGCTATTGGAACAGAAAATACAGGATGTGTTGCTTGTAGGTGACGAGTTCGCTCATACCACGGCTCCTTATCCTGTGTTCGCAAACGCAGAGGCATTGGTTGAGTATATCAAAGAACACCCTCTTGTAGGTAGATATATTCTACTGAAAGGCTCACATGGTATTCATTTGGAAAAACTTATAGCATACTTGTAATTCTAAATTCTATAATCAGATATGAAGAAGAGTACTTTGTATATTCTTATAGTTCTGCTGCTGATTGTGGTGGCGGTGGCTGTCTATCTATTTATTGATAATCGTCAGACCAAAACCGATATGCAGGAGATGGTGGAGCAGATGACCTTCGAGAAAGAGCAATTGGAAGACGAGTATGAAGAACTTGCCCTGCAGTTTGACGGGTATGGGCAGAATATCCGTAACGACTCACTTGCAGAGAAACTTGCCGTTGAACAGCAACGCGTGCAAGACCTCCTTGAAGAACTCCGTATCACTAAGGCCACTAATGCCCGTCGTATAGCCGAGTTGAAGAAAGAGTTGGCAACGGTGCGCGCCGTTATGGTGCAATATGTGCATCAGATTGACTCTCTTGACCGACAGAACAAACAACTCGCTGCCGAAAACATACAGGTTAAACAGCAATATCAAGAGGTAAGCGAGAAAGCCAACCAGCTTGAAGAAGAAAAAACACGCCTCACTGAGGTCGTTACGCGTGCTTCTATGATGGAGGTCAGTCGCTTTCAAATGACACCGCTGGATAGCCGCGACCGCGCCACTAAACGATATGGCAAAATACAAAAACTTCAATTCAATTTCGCCGTGCTCAAAAATGTGACAACACAACCCGGCACCAAAACAGTCTATCTGCGCCTCGTGCGACCCGATGGAGAAATCATGACCACCAATGCCTCCGGTAACTTCCGCTATGAGAACAAGCAGATAGAATATTCTCTGAAGAAAGACTTCGAGTATGAGGGAGAAGAGCTGTCACTCACACTTTATTACACGGTTAATGAGATATTACAGATAGGCACCTATAATGCCGACTTCTTTATTGATGGCAGTCTTGTAGGCTCTTTCCCCTTTAGAATAGAGAAATAAAAAAGATTTATAGGTTGTATATTAAAAAATAGTTATAATTTTGTAATTGAATTGAGTCATCGAGGTATGGAATAAGGCCGATTATTAGTTTGTTCAGAGA
>CAJOPG010000108.1 GCA_905236355.1 Paludibacteraceae bacterium
CAATAGTCAACCTACAATAGGGTTTACTATATGAAGTCAACTTTTTTCAGGGAAAGACAATAAGTCAAAAAATAACGAAAATAGCAATTATATGGAACAAAAACGAACCCTTATTTCCGTCATCATCCCTTCCTACAACCGTGCCGAACGCAAACGCCTGCACAAAGAGCAACTTGCCGCGATTAAATAACCTTTCTTTATTCTTTGTCCATTGCCCGGCATGCTATGCCGGCATCTCTTTCGTCACTTGGCCTGCCAGTCTGTAATCGACAACCTCTTATCACTCGCAACCGTCCCCTCAGTGAGGACGGTTGCTTGTTTTAGAGGCATATTCGCATGGTGTACTTACTTCTTAAAGAAAGCATTATTTCTTTGTTGCCTTGCCTGCCGTTTGCCATGCATCAAAACCGCCTTGCAGTTCCAGGATGTTCTTATACCCCATTTGATGCAGTTTGCCTGCAGCGGCATGGCTATTTATGTGCTCTTACTAACTCAATTGCTTCTTTGCCTGTCAGATGGTCAATTTCCATGCATAGGACTGCCACACGTGTATGAGGTATGCCGCCTGGCATGGCGACTGACTTACCGATCTCGTGCTGCAAGCCGGCATGGTCACCGGGGTTGTATTTCTCACCCAAGAGACGCAAGCCGTGGATTAGTTCGTCCATGTTTTCCAGCCGGCGAATATGCCCGAAAGCAATCACGCTACGGAAATACGTAGTATATTCGTCAGGATGTATCTCGTCCTGTGCAATGACCGTGAACGAACACTTGTCTTCCTTGGCGATAGCATCTAACTTGTGCCCCTCAATCGCTGAATGGAAATACAGTTTTCCCTCTGCATACACATAACTCATCGGCACGCCATACGGATAGCCGCCGTCGCCCAAGACGGACAGTACTCCGGCTGTAGCGTTATTCAAAATCTTCTCGCACTCCTCTTTGGGGAGTTCCTGCCATTTCCGGCGCATTGACCTAAATTCCATAGTTACAATTTATATCAAGTCACTTACTTCTAACGGCACATAGTTAATCAGGTCTTGTGGCGTGAGGCGAAGCTGCATACCACGCTGACCGGCAGAGACATATATCTTCTCATGCAGCAGACACGTCTCGTCGATATACGATGGGAAGGGCTTTCGCATTCCTATTGGACAACAACCGCCGCGGATGTAACCGGTGAGCGGAAGCAGTTCCTTCTGCGGAATGGGTTTGCACGACTTGTTGCCACTGGCTCGGGCGGCTTTTTTCAAATCCACCTCACATGCCCCGGGGACAACGCACACGAAATGCTTTGTTTTGTCGCCCTCTAACACGATGGTCTTGAACACAGCATCGACATCCTCGCCTAACTGCTGCGCCACGTGCGTAGCACTGAGGTCGGACTCATCCACCTCGTACTTAATCAACTCGTACGCTATCCCAGCCGCGTCCAGCAGCCGGCACACATTCGTTTTCTGTATCTTATGAGCCATGTTAATGTCCTCTTACAAACTGACACTCCGGCACATCGGCGATAAAACACGAGTCATCTCGTATCTCCTCATCTATCGCTTGCTGCTGTTGCGCTATGTACTCGTCGTATGTCATCACTCAATATTGTGGTTAATAATTAAAAATCACATGTTGCTTTTTTGTGCTAATTATTTGCCGTCTTCATCTCTCCACTCATATACCGGGCGGATGAGGATGTCCAAATCTTCGTAACGGGTATCTTCGTAGTCATGGTCGGTGAGCAGAAGCAGATTCTTGCAGCCGGTCATCTGAGACGCAAGAGCCAGTCCTTTCAGCTCACGACTACGCGTCTTAGGAGAGGATATATCAAACGATACTTGCACCGCCTGCAGCACATGATTACCTTGGCAAACCAAGAAATCGCACTCTCCGCTTCGCTCTTTGAGATAATACACATCCCATCCGTTGATTTTGCATTTGCGCAGTAGTTGAAGGAGCACAATCGTCTCTAACCGCCATCCTAAATTCTCGGGCGACATGGCATTGACCCGCATGTTCATTAACGCCACATCCACGGCATAGAGTTTCTCTTGCGCGATGCGCACTTTGCTTTTGACCGAATATTTCTGCACACCGATAAGCAAATAGGCCTGCTTGAGATAATCAATATAATTCTTGGTGGTATGTAACGACCGGAAATGAAACAGGTCTGTCAGTTCCTGCGTAGCGACGATAGATGGAGCGATGTTGAGCAGGTGGTTTGCCATCTGCTCAAAAGCCGCTTTATAAACAATCTTATAGCGTTGCTCTATGTCACGCTTAATGATATTCTCTACCAACTGATTGATGTACTGACGTTTATCCTCAATAATCATCAACTCAGGGAAGCCGCCTTGCTGCATATATTCATCGAAAGTCGCGCGACGGAAAGCTATCGCTTTGGTGGTCTGTTTCTCCACATCCACATTCTTCATAAAGCAGAACTCTTGGAAAGAGAACGGATAAAGCGCTATTTCCTTGTTGCGACCGGTGAGGTGCGTTGCCAGCTCACCACTCAGCAACTTAGCATTGGATCCGGTGATGATTACATGCATCTTCTGGCGGAGCAGACGATTGACAAACAGATGCCAACCTGTTACGTTCTGTATCTCGTCCAAGAAGAGATACTGAAAATCACCATATATCTTATACAGAACTGAAAGAACCTCATTCAGTTGCTCCGCCTGTAAGCCGTTCAAGCGTTCGTCATCGAAATCGGCATAGGCGAATTTCACCCCTTTTTGCTGCAAGGCTTGGAAGCACAGCGTAGATTTGCCGCTGCGACGAACTCCTATTACCACTTGCGCCTGAGGGCTGTTAATTTCCACAAGGGATTCCTCCTGACGGTGGCACAATATCTCTTGCCGGCGGGCTTCTAACTCCTCTTTCTGATCAAAGAGGATGGACTCTAATGTGCGAGTATCAATCATGGTTTATGGTATTTTCTGTGGCGGACCACAAATTTTGCTGCAAAGATACTGCTTTTTTGCGAATTATGCAAGAGTTAAGGTTATTTTTTAGAGCGCAGAATGCATTATTTTACAAGTTCTGCGGTTTTAGAATGCATTATTTTACAAGTTCTGCGGCTTCAGAATGCATTATTTTGCACTATTTCTCCACTACTTGCTGCGCTATGTACTCGTCGTATGTCATCACTCAATCACAACGGCTGTGCCGCTGATGGAAATCATAATCATGCTGTTGGCTTGACCCATCGTCTCATAGCCAAAGCTAACGCCCACGATGGCATTGGCCCCCAGCCTCTCGGCGCGCTCGCGCATCTCTTTCTGCACAGTCTCGCGTCCTTCCAGCATCGCTTGTTCGTAACTGCTGGTGCGACCTCCGAAGAAAATAACGAAGAACCAATTATAGTTTAACCCTCTTAACACCCGAACGCTATGTCACAAGCCAAACTCGAATCCCCGGTAGCCGAACTCCACGGCAAGTACTCCAAAGATGGAACTATCTTCCGTCAGAAAAAGTACCGTTCCTCCACCTGAATACAACCACAACACATCCAACCCCCAACGCCGCCGTTATTATACCCTCACTACCTTCCTGCGTGCTATGATCTCCATGGAGCTGAAAGCGCAGTAATAGTTTATCTCTATGATTTTACCTATTTAGTCCACAAAACGCACTAATTCTGCATTTTTCTTCCCAATTATTTGCATGTAAATATTTGTAGTATCTTTGCAGCCGCAAAGGTGTTGCAACCAAAGCATGACATATTGAAATATCACTCGAAAGGATGATAAAAGCATTTGCAAATGCTTGTTTGTCTGAGTAAACGGAATGTAGGAATTTCATTTAACAGATAAGGAACAAGTCGAAGCAGATGCCCGTTGGTGTATTTACACGTATTTTATTTATTAGGATTACGCGCACATATACACAGCACGGGCAACTGAGTTGAAAGCCTTTCTCTATCAGGTCGCGATGTATGCCTTGCAGATTAACGCATTGCTTGCGCATGTTGCTCATGCGGCGATGCTGGTTCTC
>CAJOPG010000109.1 GCA_905236355.1 Paludibacteraceae bacterium
TCGACAAAATTGAGAGGAGATAGATAAAGGCATATAGCTTTTTAATGGCCTATGTTAGGGCTTTGTATGGGTTTTTGATGTATGGTTGATCCTTTGATGATGTTTTGATGGCGTTACCTAATTGTATGCATACTGTCAAGAGTAGATTTACCATATCTTCCACACCCAATATATCAATTTCATCAACAACAGACCGATTGGGAGAATCAAATATGCGCTGGTCTAATTCCGCCAACGGGTTTTTCCTAATTTTGCACTTTGATGTTGAACCTGCCTTCGATGAGATTTTTTGAAAATTCCTTGCATATGTCAAGAATTTTCCCGACATTTGCAGTCAAGTTGCGCATGACGAAGATTTTATAGTTGTATAACTTTGTTGATTAGAATACTGCAAAATTACTAAAAATCAACGAATTGTACAACTTTTTTGCAACTATTTTTAGTCAAAGAACACTTTTTTTTAATTCCGCCAACAGGTTAATATAATGAAATCAAGTGTTTTATTTATAAATTAGGACTGTTTGTTGCATGTAATAATAACCATATTTTATTCTCTAATTCTCTAAAAGAATTCAAAAGTTATGAAAAAACTTTTATTTATTATTCTTTTTTTGTCCGGAGTTCAGGCAAGTCTTTTCGGACAAATTATTGTTGATTCCATTGGCAAAGTTGCTATCGGTGGTGATGTGAATGATGCTGCTGCCCTGACAACGGAGAATCTGAGTGACAACGGCGAGTGGTTTTATGATGTCAATGGTTCTTACGGTGTGTTGTCGGAACAGAAATCAACGAAGATGTGGACATTCGGGCTGGCTGGATACGCCCATTTTAATAGTGACAGGCATATAGGCGTAGGTGCAATAGCCACTCCGACCACGGCACATAGTTCAGGTAGAAATTATGGTGTGTATGCCCGTGCGGGCAATGCAACTTCCGGATACAACTACGGAGTGTATGGAGCCATAGTTGGCAATAACAACGGGACCGGTATCTTGGGGTGTATATCTGATTATCACAGTGCTGTACCCGGGAAATTTGCCGGATTTTTCTATGGTCAGACGCGTGTGAACGGTGATTTTTATGCCACCTCACTCAACACCACTTCCGATGCGCGACTAAAGACCAACATATCCGACATACGAAAAGAGGCTTTGTCGGAGATAGACCGATTGCATCCGATTCAGTACCAGTGGCAGCAATTGGAATTGCCGGACGGTAAGGATACAGCCAAAGTGCCGACCAAATACTTCAGTGATGACACCGACTTTGAACGCCTGCACTACGGTTTTGTGGCGCAGGAGGTGTATGAATTGCTTCCCGACCTCGTGCATGAAGACGATGCCGGCTATTTGAGTATGAACTATGTGGAACTGATCCCACTCCTGGTAAAAGCGGTTCAGGAACTATCAGCAGAAGTGAGCGAACTGCGTGGCACTGCTGCCAAACACACTATCCGGAAACATGACGAAAATACGGCAACGACACTATATCAGAACAATCCAAATCCGTTTACGGAAAATACTCGGATAGATTTTGTGATTCCTACAGATGTTGCGGAAGCCTTTTTGTGCATATACAATATGGCAGGGACGCTGTTGGAAAAGATTGCCTTGACCGCCCGTGGCGAAGGTTCAGTAACCATAGAGGGGAAGAAACTGGCTGCAGGCATTTATGTCTATGCTCTCGTGACAGACGGACAAGTGGTTGACACAAAACAAATGATACTTACACAGCAGTAGTATTGTGAAAAGGGATTATTGTCAGTCGGGGTGGTTTCAGTAAAGTCAATAGATGTAATTTGCAGGTTAACCAATAAAAATCAGAGAAATGCAAGAGCGACACAAGAACAGACTGCTATACTTCAACGAGCAGGCAAACACCACAAAACGGTATGTAATACCCTTTATAGAATCCGTCTGTAAACTGAAGCCAGAAATGCGAATTCTGGAGATAGGCTGCGGAGAAGGCGGTAACCTCAAGCCCTTTTTGGACGAGGGGTATCTTTGCACGGGCATAGACCTTAATGCAGCACAGATAGCCAATGCACGGCATTTCTTTGCTGGACATCCACATGCAGACAAACTGACGCTCATAGAAAGGGATATTTACGATATAACTAATCCTGAGCACTATGACATCATCATTTTGCGTGATGTGATAGAACATATCCATAATCAGGAACGCTTCATGGGTTTTCTAAAGCGTTTTATAAACAATGGCGGTGTGGTATTTTTTGGCTTCCCCGCATGGCAGATGCCCTTTGGCGGACATCAGCAGATATGCGTAAGCCGAATCAGCAGAATGCCCTGGGTGCATCTGCTGCCCCAAAAACTGTATGCTGCCCTGCTACGGCGGGCAGGCGAGAATGAGGGTACTGTTCAAGGATTGCTGGAAATTAAACAGACAGGTATTAGTTTGGAACGCTTCGAGCGGATACTGCGGGCTGAAGGATACAAGGTGCTGAAGAAAGAATACTGGTTCATCCAGCCTAATTATGAGGTCAAGTTTCACTTGAAGAAGCGGCGGGTTCCACCGTTGCTGAGAGACATTCCGTGGTTGCGCAATTTCTACACCACAGCAGGCTATTATGTGGTGACTATCTGAACAAATTTTCCGCAATTTTAAAGGCTGATATTTTAATGCAGTAGTGTACACTGATGAAGACAAAAAAATGTGGTTCCGCTTTTTTGCATGTCATTGTTGCATCCTAACCCATTAATTATTCATCTCTTAAAAATTGATGAACGATGAAAAGACTTTTATCAATCATTGTGTTAATAATTGGCTTGTATATAGTACATGCTGAAGAATATCCAGATCTAATAAAGATTACTACTAACAAACAAACTACACCCTTGAACATTAATAATAGGGATTTATTAGGATTGAATAATGCAGTTTCTACCCAAGAAATTGAAGTAGATAATAATGTATTGTTTAATTCTGACATTGTATCACTTACAATTGGCGGAGAAAATATCATAGCAGATAGAATAAATGTAGTCAGAAATGAAACAAAAGATTATATTTATTGTGCGTATGAATCTGAAGATGTAGAAATATCTATCTCAAAATTAGGGAATAACATACAAGGAATTATCAATGGTTCTTCTTTTGGTTCATATATCATAGAGACCATTAATAATTCTTATCTTTTAGTAGAACTTGATTCTGATGAAACAGGGTCAGATGGTCCGTCTTTGGAATATGATGGCGACAATCTGACATTATTAGAGAGCGCCAATAATGAGTCATCTTCTGCAACTTCAAGTGATATTAAATATGTTCGTGTTTTAGTAATGTATACTCCCGATGCCCTATCATTAGTATCCGATATGACTAATAAGGTATATCAAGAGATTAACAACGGCAATACGAGTTTTCAAAATAGTGGTGTTAATGTACGATTTGAGTTGGCATATTTGGGGCAAACGGGAGATATTGAAGGCATTTATACATTTAATCAATTACTTGAGAACTTCACTAACGAGGGTGATGGGTTTGCCGATGATGTTCATATATTAAGAGAGCGATATTCAGCAGATGTATGTGTGTTACTTGTTTATAATACGGATTATTGTGGACTTGCGTGGGTTAATGCCAATAAAAGTTCTGCGTTTGCAGTTGTCAGAGCAAGTTCCGGATGTGCCGGAAAATACTCATTTACACATGAAATAGGTCATAATGCTGGTTGTCGTCATGATACCTTAGTGTCACCAACAACCAATCCTTATCAATATGGTCATGGATATGTTCATTATACAGGAACAACGAGTACATCTTGGAGAACAATGATGGCATACGGAGATGCTTGTGGTGGAGAAGCATATTGTCAGCGTATCAAATATTGGTCTAATCCTGCTGTTAATTACGACGGCAATCCTACCGGTGATTCTACATGGTGTAATAATACAAGAGTTTGGAATGAAAATGCCACAAGAGTTAGTTCGTTCAACACAGACCCCTCTTCAATTACAATAACAAGTGCGGATAATTCCACTTATATGGATTATGCTTGTTGGCATGCAACACAAAATATTACAGCAAGCAATTATATTGTAGAAAGCGGTCAAACAGTAGAGATGATAGCATCATCCTCTATTACTCTATTGCCAGGAACTACTATTAAAGTCGGTGCAAAATTTAGAGCCGATATCGCTTTTCAATCATCTAATACCAGTTACCCCCTATTTGTGCCCAAACAACATAACTCAACAGAACATTCTGATGACATGAACCTTTCTATAAAAATGTCAGACGACAATCTTAATATTGAATTATTATTAGAGGAAGATTGTCAAAATACCACAATTCGAATTTATGATATTTGGGGGCGCCTACAAAAGGAGATAATATCAAATAGGAAGTTGTTAAGTGGCGGACATTCTTTCTCCACAAATGTAAGCGATTTGTCAAATGGGATATATTTGCTTGTTACACAAATCAACGGTAAAAGTAATACTAAAAAAATTATAATATAATGAAAGCAAGTGTTTTATTTATAACAATATTAGGACTGTTTGTTGCATGTAATAACAACAGCGTTATTAATGAAAATAGTACAAAAAGTAATGACTCTGACACGGCTTCAATTCAGGCAGGAAACACTACAGCCAAGGACACGGCACAGACGGATGACACAACAAAAATTGAGGCCGGCAAGTGTTATCTGCTACAAGAGTATAATGAGTTTGGAGAACCTGTTGAGTCTTATGGATGCATCGTGTTTGAGCGGAATGGCGGGCATACATTTGAAGAAGCATTTATGGGCATTAAAACTGATTTGGACATGTTGGCAGCCCGAATGGTCAACGATGAAAAGAGTGGTGGAAATTATGATAGTGAGAGATGGGAACTCCGTCAAGTGGTCAGACAAGTGAAAAACTCTCCTGATGACAAATTGGTATATACCTCAATTGAACTATATATGTTCTCTATTGTCTATAACACATATACTATAGTATATCAGTTTCCGGTTATAGATTCCGAAGGAAATATATATCAAATAACAGGGCTAAAAGATTGAGAATCGGGAAGTATAAATAATAGAACTACAGGTCTGTTTTTGCATATCTTTGCGAATCTGACCTATAATAATTATTCATTTCTTAAAATTGATAAACCATGAAAAGACTCAAGCATTCATTGCTATTGGTAGCAATATGTCTAACGGGCTGCGGAGCAGTAGATCCGATAGATTGGAAACCGATATATTCCATTGTTAACCATACTAACGAAGATATAGTTTTGACTTATACTCTACAACAGTCTGTAGCAGATATGGGATTCAAACAAACGGAATCAGTGGAGCTTGGCGCTAACGACACCATTGTTTTGGAATTTTTCGGGGAATATGACTCTCACGAACAAATGAAGCCTGCAAAAATGTTCAGCATGCTGTTGTTTGAATCAAACTCCGGTGAGAACATGCAAAAAATCGTCAATATCAACGATGAAGACTGGGTATCATACAACATATCAGAAGGTGAGCAGGCCAATATGTTCGCCTATGGCTGGATGTATGTATTTCAACCCTCGGGTAATTAGCGCAGAACTGTAAGCGGGTAACCACATCAAAGCAGAAGCGCAGATGCTTGACTTTTAGGGTACTTCTAAAAATTTCCCTATTTTGATTTTGGGATTTTTGTTGAGCAGATTGTTGGCTTGAATAGGGGGGCAAATGCAGGCATTGTGACAGAGTGAAAGTCAGTAAGATGCTAAAAGACAGTTGACCTGATGGCATATTCCTACAAAACCTAACTTCACACTAAAATCCGTAGGAGAAACCTACATTCCAGCCCCATTCCCACATCTGTCTGCCAGTTTGTCGTACGAGGTTGTTCAGCCCGAAGTTATAGCCTGCCTGAAGTCGGTATTGCGCCCAACTGATGCCGCCCCCCAGACCCCATTGCACATTGGTCCGCCACAACTCCTTGGCACTATATATTTCATAGGGAAGAGTATGCCATCCCTGCGATTCAGCCCATGTCCGGGTAGGTTCAGCAAGAGAGGTTTCAATATAGTCGTTTTGTGCCAGACCTATTTGCAGTTCGGGCCCTGTATAAAACCATAAAGCCAACTCGCGCCATAACTTTTGCGTGTAGGTGGCACGGAGGGGAATGGTGAACGAATGGGACAATACACGATGGTCGATAGTTTGAGGCAATGCCGACTCATCAGATTTAGCCCGCACATGTTGTTCGCTCACTCCATAGGTCAGATTGTAGTACAAACCTGTCTGCATGGAGAAATGATATGGCAGGTTGAAATCCACCGTTGCTCCCAACCTGATGCCGTGCAGATAGAGGTCGCGATAGGTTTCGGTTCTACTATGTTGCCATGGTTGCATATAGCCAGCCTCTACCCGATAGCCGACAGAGAACTGATAGGTGTTTTCCTGCTCTTGCCGTTTGTGCTCTTCTGCTTCAAAATCGATATTGTTTCGTGCCTCTTGAGCATTTGCCAGACCGAATGCCATAAAAACGACTATAGCCGATATTGCTTTCCTCATAACTTGTCCTTATCGCTTATTTCGCCACAAAGGTAGTAAAAATAATTCTATATAAAAAAAAATATGTATCTTTGCGGTGATAATTTTGCATATTCATGGCGGAATACACCGAAGGTATTGTTTTGCATCTAAGCCGGTTTTCCGACCGCGCATATATACTGCACACCTACACCCGCTCTCACGGACGGATGCAGTATCTTGTGTATGGTCTGCACAATAAAAAGGGGAATATTCCTCCAGCTGCAGTAGAACCTCTGTCGCTTATAGGTATGGAAACTTCAGATTCTCTTTCAGGGCAAAGGATGCCGACCCTCAAGCAGGCCCATCTGCTTTATTCTTCAGCGCATCTGCAGCCAGATATCCGCCGCAAGACGGTAGCTCTTTTTCTTGCAGAGGTTCTCACCCGTTCCTTGCACCTGCCCATGGAGGATACCGATTTGTTTGATTATCTTCGCCAACTCATCCGCTATCTTGATACCACCCCTTCTCCTGAAAATATTCATCTCCTTTTTATGCTTCAGTTTGCCCATTACCTGGGTTTTACACCTACATTGGAAGAAGATGGCGAGATATTGGATATGCAGTTGGGTGAGATGCTCTCTCTGCGACCGCAGCATGATGACTTTTTTACAGAGGCTGAGACTTCACTGCTCAGGCAGTTGGAAAGCGATCATACACTATCTATCAGCCGCACGACCCGGCAGCAGCTTTTGCGTAAGTTATGCCGCTACTACGAACTACATATAGACGGGTTTCAAACTCCCAAATCGTTGGATGTATTGGAAGAGATATTCGATTAAACCATGAAAAAAGAGTTTATTTTATTCATATTGTTTCTATTGTTGTTTACTTCGTGCACCCGGTCGTTAGAGGTTGAGCGCGACAACACTCCTTTGGGTAATTTTCAGGCGCTATGGGAAACAATTGACAGCAAATATTGTTTTGTAGAAGAAAAAGGTATCAATTGGCAAGACATTTACAACGAATATCGTCCTTTGGTAGATTCCGTTCAAACCGACAGACAATTATTCAGCCTGCTCGCCTCTATGCTTGACAGTCTGCACGACGGTCATGTTAATCTTTATGCTCCTTTTGATGTATCGCGAAACCGAAGTTGGTATGAGTCATATCCGACTAATTTTAATTCGGAAATAGTTTATGGTCCCAAGTATCTGACGCAAGACTATATGCTTGCCGGTTCGCTTCGCTATAACCTTATTGGCGGCGACAGTATCGGTTTCATCCGCTACGATTCTTTTTCCGGCAGTTTCGGGAGTTTGAATCTCGCTTATATATTCAACTATTTCCGTCAGTGCCGCGGCATCGTGCTTGATGTCCGCAGCAACGGTGGCGGTTCGATGGAATATGCTTACAAGCTGGCAGCAGCCTTTTTCTCAGAAAACAGGCAAGTTGGCTATTGGCATCACAAGACAGGTCCGGGTCACGCAGAGTTCAGCAAAGCGGCACCTATGACTATTGATACTGCTGATTGTACTGTCCGGTGGTTGCGTCCGGTTGTAGTGCTCTGCAATCGGCAGTCATATTCCGCCACAAATTTTTTCGTTAATGCCATGCGCTATGCCGACAACTGTTTGATTATAGGCGGTGTGACCGGCGGCGGAGGAGGTCTTCCGCAGAGCTACGAACTGCCCAACGGGTGGTTGCTTCGCTTTTCCTCCGTCAAGATGTATGATGCAGACATGCAATCTATAGAAGAAGGGGTGAATCCACATGTTTTTGTCAATCAAACTTCTGATGATAAGGATGACCTTATAGAAGAAGCCATTATACGAATCAATAAAGCTTACGAAAAATGATAGAAGTCAAAGATATCCGTCACAGCTTCGGTAATCTACAAGTGCTACAGGGTGTTAATTTGTCCGTTGAAAAGGGCGAAATAGTGGCCATAATAGGTCCCAGCGGTGCGGGGAAAACCACTCTTTTGCAAATTATAGGCACCCTACTCACTCCTGTTGCCGGTCAGGTGATTATCAACGGAACCAATGTTTATTCTTTGAAAGAAAAGCAACTGTCAGAATTCCGCAACCGGCATATCGGCTTCATTTTTCAGTTTCATCAGCTCCTACCCGAATTTACAGCCATTGAGAATGTCATTATGCCTGCACTGATCGGAAAAATTGATTATAAGGAAGCATTGACCAAGGGGGAACATTTGCTGACAGAATTAGGATTAAAGGAGCGCATGCATCACAAGCCATCCGAGTTGTCAGGCGGAGAAAAGCAACGCGTTGCAGCGGCGAGGGCACTCATTATGAATCCTGATGTCATTCTTGCCGACGAACCTTCCGGAAGCCTTGATTCAGCCAACAAAAAGGATCTTCACCGGATGTTGCTTTCTATGCGCGACAAATTCGGGCAGACCATTATCATTGTTACGCATGATGCAGAATTGGCTGCTATTTGTGACCGTACGATCGAGATTCACGATGGAGTAATCATCTAACAAATTGCCGATGCAGTTCCACAGGCATATTCTCTTAGTGCTATTTTTCCCTACCATGCTTTGGGCGGAGGTGCACTATTCGCCATCTATGCTGCCCAACATTATCAGTGACATTTATGAGGACCTTTTAGAGCAGGAACGGAATGTAGATTTGGAACAACTCACAGAAGATCTGATTGCTCTGCATGAAAACCCTATTAACCTCAATACAGCCACGGCAGAAGACCTGCGGCAGATTCCATTTCTTTCTGAAGATCAGATTGACAATATATTACTGTTTGTTTATCATCAGCCTCTGCACAATCTTTACGAGCTTCAACTTGTAGCCGGATTGCACGACTGGGAAATACGCAACCTGTTACCTTTTGTTTTTGTCGATGAATACGAGAAAAAGGAGTCTTTTTATTGGCATGAGATGTGGCATTATGCCCGTCATGAAATAAACCTCCGGTTTGATGCCCGCTCCATAGAAAACAACAGGCCAGACCCTTTTTACGCCTCAATAAAATATGGTTTCAACTATAAGAACAAGGTGGAGTTCGGTTTGACTCTTGAGCGTGACCCCGGTGAGCCTTTGTATTATGCACATAAGACCTATGGGGCCGACTTTTATGGCGGTTATCTGCAAGTGCAGAATGTATGGCGATTCAAGCGTATAGTGGTCGGCGATTTTCGTGCTTGCTACGGACAAGGGTTAGTTGTCAACACCAATATGCATTACGGAGGCAAGGCAGCTGTTCTTTCCGGCGCGGGTTTTGTGCGTGAAGGGTTGCAGCGTAAGACTTCTACGGCGGAATATGATTTTCTTCGCGGAACAGGTGCTACGCTTTCTTTGGGCAGGTGGGATATCTCTGCCTTCTACTCCGCCCGCAAAGTGGACGGCCGTTCCGATGGTAACAGTTTCCCCTCCATTCAAACTACCGGATACCATCGTACTGATTCCGAACTCGATGCGAAGCGCAGTGTATGGCAACAGGTGGTAGGTTTCAATACCACCCTTCGCCTGAAGCATGCCCGCATCGGTCTGACTGCTGTTGAGAATCTGCTTGGTGACACACTCATGCCCCGTACCACTTACTACAATCACAATTACTTTTGCGGGAATCGCCAGTTTGCGGCGGGACTCAACTATCAGTGGCATCTCCGCCGCCTGATGTTATTCGGCGAGGTAGCCACTGCCCAAAACATCAAATGGGGGATTGCCAATATAACCGGATTGAGAATCTCCGCCTCTGCCGATGTGTCATTCACTGCCCTCTATCGTTATTATTCTCCTCACTATGACAATTTGCTTGCCAATGCCTTTGGTGAGACATCCCGACAAAACGATGAAAACGGACTGTTTGTGGGGGCAGACATCACAGCACTTAAACATTGGAGATTTTCCGCATATACAGATGTATTCTATTTTTCGGGGTTCAAATATGGCATTCGTGCATCTCACACATGGGGCGGCGATACTTGGCTGCAAGCAGAGTATCATCCATCGGAACTATTGTCAATGCAATGGCGCACCCGGGTCAAAATCAAAGGAGGCAAACAAAAATACAGCCTGCGCTATACTCTATCATCTCAAACCGGCAACTGGATATTCAGGACTACTCTTGAAGGCAATCTGCAGACAGATTCGTTGAACAGGGCGTTAACACCCAACTTTGGAGGTGTTGCCGCCCAACAAATTGAATATCATTTCCCGCAAGTGCCACTTGTTTTGCAGGGGAGAATAGAGGCCTTTTACACCGCTACCTATGATAACCGATTCTACCTCTATGAAAATGATGTTCTGTATGCCTTTTCTATTCCCATGCTTTATGGGAGAGGAGGAAGATGGTTTTTTAATTTTCGCTACCAGATAAACAATCATGTGGCTCTCTATCTAAAAGCAGCTCAAACAATATATTCTCCCTCGTGGATAGAAGAACAATCTCTTCCTGCTGCCACTCGCACCGAAATTCACACTCTTCTACGCATTAAGATATAGCCCCCACGGTTTGATGACCGATAGTGTTTTAATCCCGATTGATGTTTAAAGGAATCTCTCTAAAATTTCCGAGAAAAGCACACTCCCTTTTTTACTGACTGTATGTAATATTCAGAAAGTATCCCGGAAAATAATTTGAAAGTGTACCACTCAATTTGGTGGAAAAAGATGCTGCAAAGTTACAAA
>CAJOPG010000110.1 GCA_905236355.1 Paludibacteraceae bacterium
CTGAGCGTGTTGCCGTTCTGCACTAAATACTCGGACATGTGGTAGCCGCCCACACCGTCTTTTTCGCAGTAGAGGTTAGAACCGGCTGCATTGAAAGAGGCGATGTTGTCCTCGGTAGTGATGGAGAACTCGTAGGTGTTGCCGCTGACGAGAGTCAGTGTCACCGTGGCGTTATGATTATCACGTGAGACAATGGGTTCATCACAATACTGCTTGGCAAAGCCCATTACACTTGCGCATAATAATGCGAATAAGAGAGATAATTTTTTCATGATAATAGTTATTTTTTTAATTAGTTATTTTATGCTTGGTTTGTCCTTCTTCGGAGGGGATTGGAATTTATCCGAATTTATACGAGGAGTCGAAGAGGTTCGGGAAATCGGAGGTTATCGGATTTCGGCGCCGATGGCGTTGTAGCGTACGCCGTTCTTGATGATGACTATTTGGCCGTTCTCAATGACCTTGGAAACCTCTCCTGACCTCCCATGAAGGGAAGGAGTATCTATTCCATTCTCTGTGTCATCCGGCACTTCGGGTTTCTCGTTCTCACTGCCAACCACATACGATACATCAATTCGCACAGAACCTTCGTTGTAGGCAACGAGGAACGCGATTGGCAAGGTCTCGCCGTCCTCATAGGTTGCCGTAGAGGTATAAGTAGCGCGCAGGTCCATGAGTGCGCCATTGACCATAGCCGTAAAGGTTGCTCCGTCCAACGCAATCTGCGGCACCACGGAGGGGATATAATCGCTCCAACTGAGTTCAAACGACAGGGTGCGGTTCACATTGCGGGTGATGGCATATTCGAAGGTGACCTTGTAGATGTCGTTATACATGGCTACATCCTGTTTCTCATAGCCGTAGAATGTAGCCGCCTCGATGGTCGGGGCTTCTTCAAAGGCAGCGGTAACCGTCACATTGCTCTTAGGCATACTGAACATACCGTTCTCGACGGGCACGGCGTGCTCCTCGGCATCCAACACTATCCACTCGGCAACAACGAGCCCTTCATCGGGCGTAGCCGTGAGGGTGACCTTGGTGCGATAGGTGGCTTGTGCCCTATCGGCAGCAATGGTACCGCCTTCTGCAGGCTGGATAAGGGTAATGGTGTATTCGGTATGATCCTCAGGGTCGGGAGGATTGGGATCCATGTTCTGCGAACCGACGATGTAGCTGACGTCAATACGTGTCAGTCCGCCGGCATAAGCGATATAGAAGAAGATGGGAAGCGTTTCGCCGTCCTCATAGGTGTTATTCGTTGTATAAGCAGCCGTATTGCCGTTGATTGTCATTCCGGCAAAAGCGCCGTTGTTGATATTCACCTGCGGCACGATGCCTTCGACCGCCTGATCCCATGCGAGTGCGAAAGAGAGCGTCTGGTCGGCATTGCGGGTGATGCTCCAGTCCCAGACAGCCTTGGCGTCTTCGTAACTGCCGTAGAAAGTGGCGGGAACGATCTCCACATAGTCCTTGAAGGTCGCAGTGACCGTCACATTGCTCTGCGGCATATTGAACGTGCCGGCTCTGGAGACGCTGACGGGGTTGTTCCCTGCATCGGTCACTGTCCATTGGTCGAGCATCAAACCCTCGTTGGGCGTGGCGGTGAGGGTTACCTTTGTGCCATAGGTGGCTTTATCTACGTCCGCGGAGATGGTTCCGCCTTCAGCGGGCTGGATGACGGTAATGGTATATTCGGTGTCATCCACGACGCACAGGCCCCATTCAATATCAGTGAGCATACCGAAATTGACTTCTCCGGGCATCATCACATAGAGAGGTGTATAGATTTCCGGTGCTGTGGTCGAAGTGAACTCTATTGTAGCGGTCTTGTTGTCCGGGCTGAGGGTTAGGAACTCGCGCAGGTCGTGGTTGCCGTCATTCAGTCTCACGAACGAGCCGCCCAGACCGGACAGCTCCACATCGGCTTCGATGACCATTTTGTAGGTATCGGAGAGTTTTTCACATGTCAGATAGATGGTGTTGCCGCCTTGAGATAACGGCTCGTGGCAATACTGCTTGGCTTGTGCCATCGGCAATACACTTACCAATAGCGCGAAAGCTACAAAAAATGAACGTGTAAAGTTTTTCATGATAAAATGTATTTTTGGGGTTCAATTTTAATGCGTGCTCATTTAAACGCCTACAAAGTTACGATTCTTGGATGAAATGTGCAAATTTTTGCCTAAAAAAAAGCGATTATAGTAAAAAAGTGCATTTTACTATAATGTTTTTTTGGGGGAGGGGGTAAAATTGAGAAAAAGTTGCGAGGTTTTTGAGGGTGGGGTTCGTTGCCGGTGCCTGCTGACCATGTGCCGGAGAGGAAGTGGTGGCGGTAGCGCGGGGAGCGGAGAGTGGAAAGTGGAGTGCGGAGAGGGTACGATGAGGTCTAATAGATTCGATAAATTCGATAATCGAAGTCGAATTTTTCTTACATTTGGAAATAGACTCTACCTTTACTCCGTGAATCAGTTTTACGGAATTTGTTGTTTCACCACAATATATATTATATTATGGGACTTCTTGATAATTATACAGGTATCGGTATGAGTCCGAGACCGAAATGGCAGCATCAACGAGCAATGATGCGATTGGCTTCTCGTTCAATTTTTGAGTTAGAGAGGAAAGGCTTAGAGATACTTCCCGAGGCTACTGTTACAGATGACTGGGATGACCTCGCACCTGATTTGGTTATATTTAACGGGTCATTTGAGCCATTGTCGATTATTGAGATTACAAGGTCATACCAATTGAATGCGATAGTGGAAAAGTGTGAGGAATTGATGGAGCGGTTCCCGTATGCAGAATATTTCGTATATGATTACGAAGAGGAAGTGCTTTATCAGTATGACTCAGCTACGAACCAATGGGTGTCGTCTGTCGAATATGAACTCTACTCACAATATCTTAATAGGCCACTACTCGACTATATAAAAAGTTAATCTTATAGAATAACGATGTCTAACTGCTTCCAATCAGAAAGGCAAGGAAGTCCCTTTTCATGTTTGGAATATGACAACCATCTATCAACACGGTTCCCATTCCGAATAAGTTATCCATATATTTGTTATTTTACTCGCTCTGATTCCAACAAACATACTTCAGCATACTAATTCAGGCAGTGCCTCAACAAGGATTTGCTATTCATTTAGTTAGGGCTTGTAGGGGCTTTTGATGTTTCGATGAGCATTCGATGCTGCTACCTAATTGGTATGGTTTGGTAGGGTAGGTGTTGTTTGGTTTCGTTTGGATGCGGTTGCTTTATAATTATATATGGTTGTGAGTTTGCATATTCGGGAAAATAACTGTAATTTTGCCCTCATAATTAAGAATCATTCCGAAACGGGTAGTGTGATTCATTCGAAGGACCAAGAGGTAATGCTGGAGTGTTGGATGATACATAATGTGCTTGAGGCGGGCTGTGACGAGGCGGGTAGAGGACCGTTGGCGGGGAGTGTGTTTGCTGCTGCAGTGATACTACCTCAGAATGAGGCGCTTTTGCATGACAGGTTGGCGGGGTTGAACGATTCCAAACAACTGACGGAGCATGAGCGTGAGCGGCTTAGACCTATCATAGAGGAAGTGGCGTTATATTGGGCAGTGGCAGAAGTGACACCTGAGGAAATAGACCGACTAAATATATTGAATTCAAGCATACTGGCAATGCACAAGGCGTTGCAGAAGTTGCCGGTGGAACCCGGTCACATATTGGTGGACGGCAACCGCTTCAAGCCCTATATATCTTCTTCAACAGGCATGGCAATAGCCCACCGCACTGTGGTAAAAGGGGATGGTAAATACATGTCGATAGCGGCGGCATCGGTGTTGGCTAAAACCTATCGTGACGACTATATGCGTCGTTTGCATGCGGAGTATCCCCAATATGGGTGGGACAGGAACATGGGATATCCGACGCAAGAGCATCGGCGCGCTGTGTTGAAATATGGTATGACGCCCTATCATCGGAAGACTTTCACTTTCCGTACGGATGATTGTTGATGTCATGATGTAGTGGAATCATATAGGGGATTTCTGTATGTATTTCTAATTTATGATTGGGGTATATGGTTGAATATCTGTTGTCGGATATTTAGTGTTTGTCGGGATGAAAAAATGTAGTATCTTTGCAAGTGATTATGGGGTTCGGGAATTGTTGACGTCCATAATGAAGAGGAAGGAGAAAAATAAACAATAAAACAGAAATAATATGAAAGATTTTTTGAAGTATTTGTTGGCCACAGTGTGTGGTATTTTAGTGGTGGGTTTTATCAGCGGTCTGCTGAGTATGATAACTTTAGGGGCGATAATGGCGCTTGGTGAGTCGGAAACGACTTTGACCAAGCACAGCGTATATCGCATTGATTTGGACGGTGTGCTTTCGGAGCAGGCTCCCGAAGAAGATTTCAGCGCAGCCTTTGCTGAGTTGTCAGGCAGGAAAGTGAAAGCACAGATAGGTTTGGATGATTTGCTTCGCAACATACAGCGCGCAAAGGAGAATGAGAATATTGACGGTATTTATCTTCGCGGCGGTTCGCTTTCTATGGGTTTTGCTTCAGCCCAAGAAGTTCGCAGGGCTTTGCTTGATTTCAAGGAGAGCGGCAAGTTTGTGGTGGCATACGCAGACAACTATGGTCAGGGCAACTATTGGCTTGCTTCGGTGGCAGACAAAATGTATCTGAATGCCCACGGAACAGTAGGTTGGAGCGGTTTGTCGAGCACTTTGATGTTTTATGCCCGCGCATTGGAGAAACTGGGTGTGGAGATGCAGGTGGTTAAGGTAGGCACCTTCAAATCGGCTGTTGAACCATACATATTGACGAGTATGAGTGAGCCTAACCGTTTGCAGATGAATACGATGCTTCAAGATATATGGGGCGTGGTGACTGCCGATGTGTCCGCATCGAGAAACTTGACGGTGGAAGAACTGAATCGTTTAGCCGACTTGAATATGACCTTTCAACCGGAAGAGGCACTGGTGTCAACCGGTTTGGTGGATTCGCTGATTTATGTACAGGATGTGAAGCAAATACTGACCTCATTGACAGGAACAGAGGACTACAAATTAGTGAGTCATTCAGAGATGAACAAGCTGCCTTCAAAGGATAAGTTCAGGAAAAACAAGATAGCCGTAATATATGCGGAAGGCGAGATTACGGACGATAGTGGTGACGGTATAGTGGGGACAGACATGGTGAAACTGATAAACAAGGTGGCAGAAAGGGACAATGTGAAAGCAGTGGTGTTGCGCGTGAACTCTCCTGGGGGCAGTGCAAATGCGAGTGAGCAGATATGGCATGCGTTGTCGCTATTGAAAGAGAAGAAACCGTTGATAGTGTCAATGGGTGACTATGCGGCATCGGGCGGCTACTATATATCCTGCATAGGCGACAGCATTCTGGCCGAGGAGAATACACTAACGGGTTCGATAGGAATCTTCGGTTTGATACCTTCGTTTGCGAAGATAGCGGACAAAGTGGGTCTTGACTTCGACGGTGTACAGACCAACAAAATGTCGCGCATGGAGAGCAACCTGACTACCAAGGGAATGAATGCAGAGGAGCGCGCCTTGATGCAGGGTATGATTAACCGTGGCTATGAGTTGTTTGTAAGCCGTTGTGCTTCAGGTAGGGGTATGACCACAGACGAGATAAAGGCGATAGCGGAAGGACGTGTATGGAGCGGTCAACGAGCTATTGACCTGGGACTTGTGGACAAGATAGGCAATGTGGAAGACGCTATTTCTATCGCGGCAGCGAAAGCCGAACTGAGCGAATATCAGGTGGTAACCTATCCTGAGAAGAAAGACAAACTGACTCAACTTATTGAATTGTTGAGCGGGAATGATTCGGATGAGTTGGCATTGCTGCGCGAATACAGCCGCATCAAGAAGTTGGCGGAGAAGCCTTCTGTTCAAGCGCGTCTGCCTTATGCGATAGAGATACGCTAATTAGCGTAGGGCGATATTGCCGACATGTGAGAGGAGTGTAGCAGATGAGCATATTACGGATGATATTGTCATGGATATACGGGTTCTTTGTGGGAATCCGTAATATCTTGTATGACGAGCATCTGTTGCATTCTTCCAAGGTGAGTGTTCCTACTATCTGTATAGGCAATCTGGCGGTAGGCGGCACGGGCAAGACTCCTCATACGGAGGCGTTGGCGCGTATGCTGTCGGCGCACTACAAGGTGGCGATATTGTCGCGTGGTTACAAACGTAAGAGCAAGGGTTTTCAACTGGTAGATTCTCACTCGAGTGCGACATCGGTAGGTGATGAGGCGATGCAGATGTATCTGAACCTGCCAGATGTGAAGATAGCGGTGTGTGAGAACCGTGTGAAGGGTTGCCGCCGGTTGCAACGCCTGTTTCCTGATACGGATGTGATATTGTTGGATGACGGATTTCAGCACCGGCGTCTGCAATGCGGCTACTATATTCTGTTGACAGCCGCAAACAAATTGTTTGTGCACGATCATCTGTTGCCTTATGGCCGTCTGCGCGAGCATAGATATGGCAGCCTGCGTGCGAATATGGTGATAGTGAGCAAGTGCCCTTCGAAGATGAGACCGATAGACAAGAGGGTGATAGATAGCAGTCTGAACCTGCCGACCTATCAGCATTTGTTGTTTTCGTGGTTGCGCTATGGCGAACAGAAACCGTTGTTCCCCGACGGCTCGGTGCAAGATGCTTCATCGATGCGGAAACCGCTGGTGCTGACGGGAATAGCAGATGTCACACCTATGCTTGATTATCTAAGGACCTCCTATCCGCATTTGGTGCATTTGGGCTATTCCGACCATCACCGTTATTCGGCACGCGACATACAGCGCCTGAAGCAATGTTATGAGCAGAACAGGTGTGACGGCATTATCACAACACAGAAAGATGCTGTGCGGCTAATAGAGAGCAAGGATTTGCCGGAGGCATTAAGTGAACGGACATGGGTGCTGCCAGTAGAAGTGGATATGCGTGGGCAGGAGGCGGAATGGCTATCACTGCTCAGCAAGTATATCAATGAGAACAAACAGAAGATAAGAAAGGAAATAGTATAATACATTTCTGCAGATTATTTTTATCGGACAGTAATAGATTATTTTATCTTAAAACGATATCCTTTCATTCTTACCATCCTGAATGCTATATGTGATTATTCTTTTGCGGAATAGGAACAATTAAGAATGAATGAAAAAGAAGGACATACGTCTTGTACGTATGTCCTTCTTTGCTTTCCTAATGTTTTCTTTTCAATGCACTACCATGTAGCAGCCTGCCATGATGAGAAGAATGCCAGCCCATTGTGTCCAAGCGATATGTTCGTGAAAGCAGAGCATGGCAGCCACCATGCCGAACACATACGCCAGACTTGAGAGAGGGTAGGCCTGCGAAAAAGGATAGTGTCGCAGGATGTACATCCACAGCAGTCCCGCCACCGTGAAACTGATGCCGCAACATGCCAACTGCCAGTTAATCAGCACTGCACGGAAGAATGTCCACGACCAAGCAAACGACGGCATTGCCGCCATTGCATATTTGAGTAACACTTGTCCTCCGGCAAGAAACAGAGCCTGAATAACAGCTAAAACAATAAGTCGGAACACGGCGTTGTTATGCAATAGGTTTACATTTCTCCTGCAACCACAGGGCTTCTTCTTTGTCCAACAACGGACAAATCTCATCGGCCAGCCGTTTGTGATAAGCATTGAGCCAATCAATTTCATGCTGCGTGAGCAGAGTGCGGTCGATAAGTGTGGTATCGTAATAACAGAGGGTGAGCGTTTCCCAGCAGAGGAAGTCGTCTTCGGTAGTGGCCGCGGCGGTGCGTTCGGCAGGTTGTACCGCTACGAGGTTTTCGATTCGGATACCCCATCTGTCGGTGCGGTAGATACCGGGCTCATCGCTGCATATCTGTCCCGGTTCCAGTATGGCGGGGTTCATGTCGGTGCGTACATTCTGCGGTCCTTCGTGGCAGCCGAGGAAGTGTCCGACCCCATGACCTGTTCCGTGTCCGTAGGTGATACCCGCCTGCCACATATACTGCTTGGCAAGTGCGTCCAGCTGATTGCCTCTGGTGCCGCGCGGAAAGCGGATGTCGGCCAAGGCGATATGTCCTTTGAGCACATAGGTGTAGTCCAGTTTGGCTTGTTGCGGGATGTCACCTCCGAGCCATACGGTGCGTGTAATGTCGGTGGTGCCGTCAAGATATTGTCCTCCGGAATCGAGGAGTAGCATGCCTTCAGGTTTCACCACAGCGCAGTTGTCAGGTGTGGCGGCGTAATGCACGATAGCACCGTTGCCTAAATAGCCTGCAATAGTGCCGAAACTCTCTTCCACAAAGTTCTCGCCCATTGCCCTGAACTCATGCAGTTTCTCCATCAGGGTCCATTCCGTCTGTTCTGTACGGAAGGCATCCTGCTCCAGCCAGCGGAAGAAGCGCGTAAGTGCGACGGCATCTTTGCGCATCGCCTTGCGTTCACCTTCCAGTTCTATAGCGTTTTTATGGCTTTTCACAATTAATATCGGTGATTGTGCGTTCACTGGTTTTGCCTTGGGGCTGATGGCCTCAAAGAGTGCCTGATTGACACGGGCACCATCGTATAGTATGGTGCCTCTGATGGAAGATATATATTGATACACCTCTTGATAGTCGCGTATGTCTATTTGTTCTCGTTTCAGATATTCAGCAGCTGCGGCATCCACCTTTTGAGGCAGCACAAATAGGGTGCAGTGGTTCTGTTCCAATACGACATAGCTGATTACTACGGGGTTGAACTCTACATCAAAGCCGCGTATATTCAACAACCAGGCTATCTCGTCCAATGCCGACACTATCATGGCATCTGCCTTTTTCTGTGCCATGCATTGGCGGATATGACGGAGTTTCTGTGCAGCGCTCTCACCGGCAAACTCCACTTTGTATTCATACATCGGTGTTTGCGGAATGGCGGGTCTGCCATTGGTCCACAGCGGTGCAATAAGGTCAACACTCTTCAGTTCAAGACCTGCTTCATGCAGGGTCTCTTTCAGGTTGTTATAGGCGTTTGCACTCCACATTTCCGGGTTGACGCCCACTGTCCCTTTGCAGTTTCTGCATAGCCACTCGGGTATGCTCGGGCAGTCGATGTCGGATTCGCGCATCAGTTGTATGGTGCTTCCTTCCAACTCTTTGCCGGCTTGCAGATAGTAGCGGCTGTCGGTCCAGAGAAAGGCCTCATTGAGGGTGACAAGCACGGTGCCTGCCTCGCCGTTGAAGCCTGAGAGCCAAGTTGTTTCTGTCCAGTGGGCAGCCATATACTCGCTTGCATGCGGGTCGGTGCCGGGCACGATATAGGCAGTCAGATTATGTTGTTGCATCAAGTTGCGCAATGCAGCCAGTTTTTTTGTAACAGTCATAGTGGTATTGAGTTTTGTGTATGTTGTTTATTTCACTGCTTTGAACGACATGTCAAGTGATTTGACGGAGTGGGTGAGTGCACCTACAGAGATGAAGTCTACACCACAAAGGGCATAGTCGCGCAGGGTGCCGAGGGTGATACCGCCTGACGATTCAATCTCGATATGTCTGCCGTTTTGCTGTTCCCAATCGCGTATGATGCCGACAGCTTCTTTGGTGCGCTCGGGGGTGAAGTTGTCTAACATAATGCGGTCGGCACCATTGGTTTGAAGCGCTTCGCGTATCTCATCTTCGTTGCGAACTTCTATTTCTATCTTCAGCTGTTTGTCGTTTTTCTTGCAATAAGCCTGTGCGCGCGTGATGGCAGCGGTGATGCCGCCTGCAAAGTCAACATGGTTGTCCTTGAGCAGGATCATATCAAACAGACCGATACGGTGGTTGGTCCCACCTCCGATAGCCACGGCTTCTTTCTCCAAAAGACGCAGGCCGGGTGTGGTTTTGCGGGTATCTAACACACGGCAACCGGTGTCCTGAATGAGCGACTGGTAGCGGTTGGCTGTAGTGGCAATACCCGATAGGCGTTGCATGATGTTGAGCATGGTGCGCTCCACTTGCAGCAAAGAGAGGACTTTGCCATATACCCGAAAGGCAATGTCACCGGGACGCACATGGGCGCCATCACGGAGAAATGTCTCGGTGCGCAGTTCAGGGTCGAAATAGTTGATAACCTGTTCCGCTACTTCAACTCCGGCAAGTATGCCTTCTTCTTTGATTATCAATTGTTGACATCCTATTGCCGTCTCCGGTATGCAACTTAGTGAGGTGTGGTCGCCATCACCGATGTCCTCTTTGAACCACTGCGCTATCAAATTGCGCAACTCTTCGTTGGATATATACTTCATAATAATTCAAACCATTTAGCCGACAAAATTACAACGAATTATTGAATATTGCAATATTTTGTTTATCTTTGCGCTTTGAATTGATAAAAGGATGATATAAACCAAGGCTTTATTACTATGACTTTCAAAAAAACGATGGGCAGTGTCGGGCGCTATTTGCGCTCGCTTGTGAATTTGTCAGACCATATTGATGTTGTTGCCGCCGCAGCCAACATTCGGAGTAATGTCTCTTTTAAGGGACCTAATGTTTTTATCTTGTTTTTTGCTATTATTATAGCATCTTTGGGCTTAAATGTCAATTCTATTCCTGTTATAATTGGTGCAATGCTTATCTCGCCGTTGATGGGTCCGATTATAGGTTTCGGTTTAGGGCTCGGCACCAACGATACCGGTCTTGTGTGGGAGGCACTGCGCAACTTGCTTGTGATGGTGATCATCTCAATCCTGGCTTCCACTCTATATTTTCTGTTTACACCGCTTGATATGGAGAACCCGACCGAATTGTTGGCTCGCACTAATCCGACTGTCTATGATGTATTGATAGCCCTCTTTGGCGGTTTGGCAGGTATAGTGGAGACCTCCAGAAAGGAAAAAGGAACAGTGATGTCGGGTGTGGCAATTGCTACTGCCCTTATGCCTCCTTTGTGCACAGTGGGTTACGGCATCGCACAACTCAACTGGCATTATGCCATTGGAGCACTCTACCTGTTCTTCATCAATAGTGTATTCATCGCACTTGCCACTTTCATTATGGTCAAGTATTTCTGCTATCCCTCTGTACAGACTGAGGACGGCAGGAAATTCCGCCGCCGTCAGTGGATTGTGTATGTCATACTTGTCGTTATGATTATTCCGGGCACTTTCTCTACCGTCAATATCGTGCGCGAGAACAACACCCGAAAGGCAGCCACACACCTTATCAATGACAATAAAACGCTCGGTAGGTCATATATTTACGACTATAAAATTGATACCTCTGAGAGACCTGTTGTCCTTCACATTTATATGGCAGGTGAGGGGTTATCCTCTGATTTTCGTGAGTTTTTCTATCAAGATGCGGAGCGACAAGGATTCCTGCGTTCACAAATAGTCTTTCATGAAGAGGCTGTGTCAACAGGATTCAATCAGGAAGAACTGGTGAAAGATATCTTTGCCAATCACGAGCGACAGTTGGCTGAACGGCAAATGCTTATAGATTCACTCAAAGAGCAGATACAATTGCAGAATAGACAAATCGATTCGCTCCGTAGTCTGCTTGTATCTCAAATGGAGCAAAACAACTTTACGGAAGAATAATTCTGCCCAATGAAAACTACACTGTTGCTTGTAGGCAAAACCACCAACCCCCATCTGCAGGCGCTTATCACAGACTATCAAAAGCGGCTTACACACTATATGCCTTTTGAAGTGCAGGTTATACCGGAACTGAAGAATGCAAAAAGTCTTTCCGAAGAACAGCAAAAGGAAGCAGAGGGCAAACTGATTCTGCAGCAAGTTGATTCGTCAATGACGCTTGTGTTGTTGGATGAGCGCGGCAAGCAGTTCCGTTCTGTGGAATTCGCTGCCCACTTGCAGCATCTGATGACGACCGGACGCAACCTGCTATTTGTAGTAGGCGGACCCTATGGCTTTTCCAAAAGTGTGTATGAGCGCGCCGATGCCAAGTTGTCGCTTTCCGAGATGACTTTCTCGCATCAAATGATTCGGCTTCTTTTTGTTGAGCAGATATATCGCGCGATGACAATTTTGCGCGGTGAACCCTATCATCACGAGTAGAATAATGCCGTTGTCACGGCTCTTTCAGCAAGTCTTTGATAAGTATATTCTGTGAGTTGTTACGTTCTTCGGTCATGGTTGTGAAACAATGCCAGAAACGCTCTTGCTCTTCTGTGGGGTGCAGAAGAAACAGCTCGTTGCCCTGACGCTCAATGCTCTGTACCACCATCCCCACAGTAAGGCTGTTGATGTCACGTGCCGGTACGAAAGTGCGCTCTTCTTTACCTTCTATATAAGTTTCCCTTACTACTCCTGTTTCCGTTAGTCTGCCCAACAACTGGTTTACCAAGCGTGCCGGCAAATGGTTTCTGCTTGCCATCTCATGAGCCGTTTCAGGTTCTTCTCCGCATTCGAAACGCCTTACTATCAGATAGGTGAGATACAGGGTTACATAATCTTTGTAGCGCCTTGAAATATGGCGAAGATCACTATCGTAGTCAAATTCTTCATTGTTTTCGATGGCAAAACTCAGTTCGGCCCCCGACAGAATGAACAAACAACTCAGTTGAAGCCATGTCAGCAGAAGCGGGAAGGCGGCAAAAGTACCATACACAATGCTTGTACGCGACAGAAAGGCAATCAGATACACAGTCAGCATTTGCAATAGTTGAAACAGTGTACCCACTAAAATTCCCGGCACAAAGGCAGCCCATGCACCCACTTTGGTGTTGGGTATTGCCCAGTACATCCATGAGAAAATCAGCCAGCACATGACAAATGGTGCCAACTTCAACAGAAACTCCTTCAAGGGTGCCATCGCTTGGAAAAATTCAAGACTGGCAGTAGCGGTGTTGAGGAATATACTTACACCCGAGGAAACTATCATCAGCACCGGTACAAGTAGTAAAATAGCAATATAGGTAGTGGACTGCCGGAGCAGAGAACGTGATTTCTTCACCTGCCAAATGGTGTTGAAAGAGGTCTCTATATTGTTGAAAAACGACCATACAGACCAGAGCAATATCAGCAGTCCGACACCGATAAATGCTCCGCCTTGAGCTGTTTCCAGATAGCGTTGGACAAAGCCCATAATAGTAGGCACCATATCCATCTTGCCCAAGAAACTCTCATACAACTTCTCTTCTATAACTTGCTCAAACCCAAACCCCTTGGCAATGGCGAGCACCAAAGCCAAAATAGGTACTATGGCAAACATCATGGAGTAGGTGAGAGCATTGGCACGGGTGTTGATGTTGTGGTCCAGAAAACCCCTGACGGTTATTACAATGCTGCGCAAAGAAAGAAATCCTAACCGCTTCCAACGCCCGAATTCCTCTCCACTCTTTCTCCATAGGTCGTTGACTATAAAATCAGTAAATTTCTTGATAAATGATGCCATGGTCTTGCCTCTTGCAGTTTTTAGAAATTCCTTAAAAAATGATATAGTAGGTCTGTAAGCCGGGTTCTGTACCGCTATTGCGGTGTCTATCATTAATCTCGGGGCAGTATTACTACTACTCTCTCTCGCATTCTACCCTCCAACTCGGGCGAGCAACCCTCTCAATGTCTCTTCACATAACTTGAAGTGAGCATCTTCGTTGGTTTACTTGAACTTGCAACACGCAGTGTGGCCGTTTCATCATTTGTATTGTGCAAATGCCATCGTCGCTGTTCCATTGACCAAACATCGCTGCCTGCCGGCGATTAACCGGTGCGCCGCTCTATGTTGCCCGGACTTTCCTCTGCATAATCTTCATATTGTTCGTACAAACAAATTCTATATACAGCGATAGACCGACCTGCTATATCAAGCCGCAAAGATACTCCTTTTTTTTGGAACTCACAATTAAATAAGGAAAATACGCTAAAAAATGGGTTCTGTAATTGCATGATTCTCAGCAAGGACCTTGGGTCCCTCTTGGGTCATTCTGAACTCATACGGCATCTATATAATGAATAATAAACACTTAACTTCTATTCAGCGGGTAAAGGCTTCAAAGATTATTCCTATGGTGAAAAATACAAATAGTTTGTCTTTGGGCAGGTTAAAACGAACAAACTAACAAAAAAAGTTGTATCTTTGCACCTTGATTGCTATAAACAAAAAGATAATTATGCTTCTATCTGAAATCGTTTCTGTTATTGCCCCCGACCAAATTGTTGCAGTGGATATTAATATAGAGTATTTGCTTACTGATTCCCGTCTGCTGACAACTCCGCCTGCAGAAACTCTGTTTTTTGCACTTCCTACCTCGAAAAATGACGGCGCACACTATGTGCCCGAATTAATAAAGAAAGGTGTGCGTGCTTTTGTGGTCAGCCGGACATCACCGCTTCCGGAGCCTCTTGCAAATGTTGTTCTGTTGCGGGTGAAGAATCCGCTTGATGCTTTGCAGCAATTGGCTGCATACAAGCGTTCTTTGTATCCTGATATCCCCGTCATCGGCATCACAGGTTCTAACGGAAAAACTGTTGTCAAAGAGTGGCTTTACCAACTTCTTAAAGATGACTATCGTATCACCCGAAGTCCCAAATCTTATAACTCGCAGATAGGTGTCCCCTTGTCGGTGTGGCAGATGAATGCTGATACGGAACTCGCTATCTTTGAGGCTGGTATTTCTGAAAAAGGTGAGATGGAACGTCTCGAAAAGATTATCAAACCGACAATTGGGGTGATCACTTATATTGGTGAAGAACACGGAGAAAATTTCTCTTCGCTTGAAGAAAAACGGGAGGAGAAACTCATTTTGTTCAAAAATAGTAAAGTTGTGATAGAAGATCCTACGCATCAGAATCTGCGTACTTGTGCGGCGGTATTGCGCTACTTGGGTTATCAGGAGGAGACTATTCAGCATAAACTGCTCACACAGACTCACGAAACGGTGATGCTGGTCAATCTGTCTGCGTTGGCGGACAATGTACGCTATTTCCGTTCGCTGCTCCGCCCACAAACCAAACTGGTCTGCATGGTCAAGGCGTTTGCGTATGGAGCAGGACCGGTGGAGGTGAGCCGTTGCTTGCAACAGCAGCACCTTGCCGACTATCTTGCCGTGGCTGTAGCAGACGAAGCAGCTGAACTCAGACAAGCGGGTATCCATCTTCCGATAATTGTGATGGACCCCGAGGAACTTGCACTACAGACTATCATTGAAAATAATGCAGAACCTAATATCTATTCTTTTCAGGCGTTAGATGATTTTATAGAGGCAGTAGAGAAAGCAGGATTGGAGAATTATCCCATACACCTGAAAATCGACTCTGGTATGCACCGTTTGGGCTTTGAATATGCTGATATGCCCGCTTTAATAGCGCGGCTGCAAGGACAAAAAGCAGTACGTGTAGGATCAGTGTTCTCGCATCTGGCAGGAGCGGATGAACCGCAGTGGGACGGCTTCACGCTTGACCAGATACATCGCTATAACCTTTGCGCAGACACAATTAGGGAGGCTTTGCCCTATCCGGTTGTGAAGCATATCCTCAATTCGGCAGGCATCGAACGATTCGCAAAATATCAGTATGACATGTGCCGTCTGGGAATAGGTATGTATGGTTTCTCTTTTAACGGGGCGCAATTGCGTAATGTATGCACTCTCAAAACCACTCTCCTTAGCGTCAAAACCGTTTCCGAAGGCGAGAGTATAGGTTATGGGCGTCATACCTTCCTCCAAGAGGACAGGCAGATAGGTGTTATTCCTATAGGTTATGCTGACGGCTTCGATCGTCGCTTCGGAAACTATGGCGGTTGTGTAATTGTGCGGGGAAAGCGTTGTCCTATAGTAGGCAATGTCTGTATGGATCTTGCAATGGTGGATGTAACGGGTACGGATGCCCATGCCGGTGACGAAGCGGTTATCTTTGGCGACCGACTGCCTATAACCGAACTTGCTGACCGTTTGGGCACCATCACTTATGAGATTCTGACTTCTGTTTCCCGACGTGTCAAACGCATCTATTATTATGAATGAGAAACAGAATATAGGCTCGCTCTTTGACCGTATCGCAGCTTCGTACGACAGTCTGAATCATTTGCTCTCATTCAATATTGACCGCCGCTTGGGGAACCTATGGCGGAGAGGTGCTTGTGAAAGGCA
>CAJOPG010000111.1 GCA_905236355.1 Paludibacteraceae bacterium
CTGAGTGGCATTGACCCACGGAATGGCATTCAGCGCATTGGTCAGCCACATAAACTCCTTCTTCCAACTGCCGTTCAATCCCCATATTGTGTTGTTCAATGGCTCCATACCCGTATTCACCTTTGTCGTCAAGGGCCTCTCCTTTAAGTGCATCAAGGTACCACCTATCACCAAATCTTTAGAGAAAGCATATTCCATGTGCACTCCTGTCAGCGACTTGCGCTGCATCGAAAACATATTCTGATTCTCCAGTTTCACATCCACATTCGTCCCCGACTCCAATATCGACTGGTTTAGTATTGTCACCGTTCCCATCATATAGTCCACCGTATAGTCCACATTCTCTGTCAAGGTGGCACCACCGGCCGTCACCTTCACAGAACCGCGGGGTATATTCATCGCATTCAGGCGTATCTCACTCCCGCTTGTCCCCTTATACTTACCCGTCAGCGTGAACTTGTTTTTCTCCGACATCTCCTGGGCCACCACAAGCGTAGAGTCATACAACTCTTGAAAGACATATTTGTCCGCTATGGCATCATCGTCTATAGCCCGACGCAAATGCTCTCCAAAAGGCTCCAGCATCGGGAAGAAGATGCGCCCGCTGCTTGATATAGCCGTATAGCCCTCCACATAGTCGAACTTACCGTCAGGCGAAGGATTATTTTTGCTGTCCAACCTATCCAAATTCATCACCCTTAGCAGTTGCTTTCCGCGCAACTTGCTCTCTGTAAGATATTGCAAGTCCGTACCCACCGAGTCATTCCGATAATTCACATAGAGTTCAAACCTCTCCCCCGACATCTGGCTCGCACCCAACGAATACACATTCTTCATCATCAAATCCCACGTTCCCTTGCCCTTATACAATGGCGCATTGTTGCTTCCCTTAAGCATCTTCAGTATCAACGCATTCGGAGCTTTCAAACTCTCGCTGCCGTCTGTAGAGAACTCACCCACTTGATACACCTGACCTCCATAACTGTACTCATACGCCACACATAACACCTCATCCTGATTCAGCGCTTGGCGCAAAGAGATAAAGCCCAAAGTGGAATTCAGTGTATATTCCGATGCACTAAGCAAACGGGCCGACTCCAATTTCTCATAGTCCTGACCGCCTACCCAGTTCGGGAAATAATTGCTCAAAATACTGTTGGTCTGTTGTATATCACGCACTTCTACCATCGAAGTAACATCGCCGTACTGCGTGTTAGCTTTGTTGAACGGCAATGTCTGAGAGGTCAGTGAAGAAACATCCGGAGCTGCAATATGCCCGGCAGATGCTTCACCCAAATCGGCAAATGCAACTATATTGCGTGCCTCATCATAACGACCACGCTTGTTGGTAATCCACACCTCTATACGGTTAATCGTAACACCGGAAGCAATATAGGGCAGTTGCGACATTGACTCCTCATAGTGGTCTCTGAACCAATGGCTCAGGAAGAAATGCCGGTTCTCGTCATAGTTATCCGCACTCACCTCAAAAGTGGTCATCTGGGCACCGCCCTGCGAACTGACCGACTGACTGCTACTATTCTGCTGTGATACCAGCGCCTGTATTGACAGCTTGCCAAACTGCAGGTTTGTCTTGATTCCAAACAAGGCCTGACTGCCCTGTATAAGCGATGAATTCAGGTTCATCGACACATTACCCGCCTCTATTGACTGAATAATCTCATCCTCTTTTCCCTTATAGTTCAGTTTCACCTGTTGCCTGTCAAAGTCAAACGACGACTCCGTATTGTAGTTTAGATTGAAATTCACTTTCTCACCCACTTTGCCGTTTACACTCAACTGTATCTTCTCATCAAAATCTAAACTATTGTTGTTACGACTACGGCGAGTTAATGACGGATTACCAATATACTGATGCTTGAAACCGAAAAGCAGTTCCGCTGAGCCCTGCATCTTCAGCTGTACACCGCCGGGACCAAACACCTTGTCTGCCGGACCGATATTGAACTTCATATCCGTGATGTCAAACTTGCGCTCGTTGTTATGCTCCACCTCACCTATCTTCTGTTGCCAATATTGAGACATGGCCTGACGGGCGGAATAGTCACGATATTCGCCTTCCGTCATCAAATAAGGAGTGGCTATATCCACATCACCTATCTTCGTGTGAATAATGTAATAACCTGTTTGAGGTTGATACTCCACTTCTGTCTTTACATTGCCGGGATCCTGCAAGTCCATTGACGAAGACGGGTGGGTAAGCGATTCATAATCATCACTCCCGTACTGACGCACCTGCAACGGAGCGGTAATAGCCTCCTCCGCTTCCTCCGACACATCAACATCTTGCGCCCTTACGCACAAAGGCACCAACAGAATTAATAAATACAGAAGTCTTTTTGACATCCTAATGAAACTTCAATTACACTAAGTAGATGTTTTCAATAGGCAATAAGATTTTTAGTTATATCAAGAATACAATTCTTTAATTTCTCACAACATCTTCAACGCCTGCCGTATCACCTGTTCTATTGACAACGACTGATCTTCTTTTAGTATTTTATCAACCACCTTGCTCGAGGCTGAAGCCGCAAAACCCAGCATCGTCAAAGCACTCACAGCCTCCTGTTTGGTTTCGCTATCCACACCCGCCGGCATTGTCTCCACTTCCTCTACCGCAGCAGCTCCACCCAAATCTATCTTCAATACCTTGTCCTTCAAATCAACCACTATACGTTGTGCCGTCTTCGTTCCTAAACCTTTGATGCTGCTCAACGCATGAATATTCCCCGTAGCTATTATCTGACGCACTTCACCTGCCACATAACTCGACATTATCATCCGTGCTGTGTTAGCACCTATGCCACTCACGCTTGTCAGAAGCAAAAACATGTCGCGCTCACCCTTCGTAAGAAAACCATAGAGTTGGTGACTGTCCTCCCTGATAATCTCACTCACATATAGTTTCACCTCCTGTTGGTCAACTAAAGCGGTGTAGGTTGGAAGGGCTATATTCACTTCATAGCCCACACCCGCAGCCTCTATCACTGCGTATGTCGGTGTCAATTCCGCTATCTGACCACGCACATAATCAATCATAATCCCATGTATTCTTAATCTGCCCGCAAAGATAATATCTTTTTTTTAATCACACAAATTCCCATTACATCCATCCAGAGCAACCGCATCAAAAAAAAATGTTTCTATAACCACTTACAAATCAATGGAGAATGGTCAAAACTACGCCTTAATGCAGAAACTCCTGTTTTGATACAATATATTCTCTATACTTCCATCTCAGCATACAAGACAACAATTCCGATAATTCTTTGTATCTTTGCAGCACCAATAAGGATACTTTACCCCTTTAAAAAGACAGAAATGGAAATCATTGCCGACAAATACATCCCGTTCTTGCAAGGACTATTGGAACCGTATGCCCGAATAGCCTATTTGGAACCGGAAGACATTACCCCTGAGAGTGTGCGCAACGCAGATGCCCTGCTCATACGCACCCGCACCAAATGCAATGCAGATCTTCTGCGAAACAGCAAAGTGCAATTCATAGCCACCGCCACTATCGGATTCGACCATATTGACACCTGCTATTGCGATGAACACAACATAGAATGGACCAATGCCCCGGGCTGTAACGCGCAAGGTGTATGCGACTATGTGGAAGAAGCGCTTGCCTCTATCAACCGTCCCCATGCCACACTCGGCATCGTGGGAGTCGGTCATGTAGGCTCCTTGGTGGCAGAAATGTCACAACGCAAAGGTTATACCATATTACTCAACGACCCGCCTAAACACATTGGTGTCAATCTGGAAGACATCGCACGCCGAGCCGATATCATCACATTCCACACACCACTGACAACAACAGGAAACTATCCCACATATCACCTGTGTGATGAGCCTTTTCTTGACAAATGCAAACCTGATGCAGTCATTATCAATGCCGCCCGAGGCGGTGTGGTGGACGAAAAAGCATTGCTCAAAAAACTACAGAATCCAGACTCACAACTTTCCGCTGTCATTGACACATGGGAAGGCGAGCCGCATCTGAACAAGGCTCTCCTGAAGGAAGTAAGAATTGGAACTTATCACATAGCGGGCTATACACTGCAGGGAAAAATCAATGCAACCAACCTCTGCCTCGCCGCACTATGCACACATTTTGCGCTCCCCATTTTACAGATTCCGAAAAAAGCATTACCTTTGCAGGCTGAAACGGGAACGGGGTGGATAAGGGAAGTGGACCGACAACTCCGACAACAACCCGACAACTTTGAAACACTGAGAGAAACATATAAACTGAGATAAGAGATAAATGGCTAAATTTGACAAACTGACTTTGAGAGCTGAAGACTACTCGAAGTGGTACAACGAACTGGTAATAAAAGCAGATCTGGCAGAGCAATCTGCAGTAAGAGGGTGCATGGTAATAAAACCCTATGGCTATGCCATCTGGGAAACGATACAAGCTGAACTGGACCGCCGATTCAAAGAGAGAGGTGTACAGAATGCTTATTTCCCCTTGCTCATACCCAAATCATTTCTCAGCCGTGAAGCGGAACATGTGGAAGGATTTGCCAAAGAGTGTGCCGTGGTAACACATCATAGACTGAAAAACGACCCCAACGGCAAGGGTGTAATCGTTGACCCCGATGCCAAATTAGAGGAAGAACTCATCATCCGCCCTACATCAGAAACCATTATATGGAGCACTTACAAGAACTGGATAAGCAGTTATCGCGACCTGCCCATCCTCTGCAACCAATGGTGCAATGTGATGCGTTGGGAGATGCGCACGCGTCTGTTCCTGCGCACAGCTGAGTTTCTCTGGCAAGAGGGACATACCGCCCACGCCACCAAAGAGGAGGCAGAGGAGTATGCCCGTCAGATGCTCCAGGTGTATGCCGAGTTTGCCGAAAGCGTGATGGCTATACCCGTAGTCAAAGGGGTCAAGTCACCCAACGAGCGCTTTGCAGGAGCACTTGACACTTTCTGCATAGAGGCTATGATGCAGGACGGAAAGGCTCTGCAGGCGGGCACCAGCCATTTCCTCGGGCAGAACTTTGCCAAGTCGTTTGATGTGCAGTTCCTTTCGAAAGAGAACAAATACGAATATGTGTGGGCTACTTCTTGGGGTGTATCCACCCGTCTGATGGGTGCTCTCATCATGACTCACTCTGACGACAACGGGCTTGTACTACCTCCGCATCTGGCTCCCATACAAGTAGTAATAGTGCCAATCTTCAAGAAAGAAGAAGACTTGCAGAAACTGCTCTCCGTACTCAATCCGCTTGCCGACAGTCTGAAAGCGAAAGGTATCCGTGTAAAGGTTGACACCAGCGACAAGCAGACGCCCGGATTCAAGTTCGCCGACTATGAGTTGAAGGGAGTTCCCGTGCGGATTGCGATGGGAGGAAGAGACTTGGAGAACGGCACCATCGAAGTGGCACGACGAGACACCCTCACCAAGGAGACCATTCCGTTGTCAGGTGTGGATGAGCATATCCCCACTCTCTTGGAGGAGATACAGCGGAATGTATATCAGAAGGCGCTTGACTTCCGTCTGGCGAACACCCGTGAGGTCAACTCGTATGAAGAGTTCAAAGAAGAGATAAAGAAAGGAGGTTTCCTGCTTTGTCATTGGGACGGCACTCCGGAAACGGAAGAGAAGATTAAGGAAGAGACCAAAGCCACTATACGCTGCATCCCTTCGCAAGACAACATCCTTTTCAACGGAGCGAACAGCATCTTTGAAGAAGGCAAGTGTATGGTGACCGGTAAACCTTCCAAACAACGCGTTGTCTTTGCTATTGCCTATTAACCCAAATCGGTCATTAGACTGTTTCACGCTTACACGACTTTCTTTTTGTTATCTTTTTTGTCACAATTTTATATCAAAGAACACTATTTTTTAATTCCGCCAACGGATGGATAATATGGTTTGCGGTAAACTGAGGATAGTATGGTTTGCGGTAAACTGAGATAGTATTGTTGTGGTAAAAAACCGAAACGTTCCGAAATATATATTTTGCTTGTCTGTCGGAGCGTGAAATGCCTGCAAATGCTTTTGTTATAGAGTGTTATGATTGCAGATGTAGGGAGATGTCTTCTAACAGTAAGATGATGATTTTTAAGAAAAAATAACTTTTATTTTGCAGATTGGGATAA
>CAJOPG010000112.1 GCA_905236355.1 Paludibacteraceae bacterium
GCTACAGCATCGAAGGATCATCGATACATCAAAAGCCCCGACAGAGAACATAAACAAAGCATATCCTATTTCGCAATTCAACTATTCTTTGTATCTTTGCGGGCAGATAGAACTATACAATTAACAAACATAAAAACATTACAACAATGAAAGACTTATGGAAATATCTGATTATCGGTTGCTCTGTGATAGTCAGTGTTATCGTACTCTCGTTTGCCATCACCTATTATGGCAGAAGTAAAGACACCATCGCTGTCACAGGTCTTGGCGAAACCACCTTTACCAGCGATATGATTGTTTGGAAAGGACAACTCTCGTTGGAGAACTACGACAAAGTGGCAGGTTACAAGCAGATGGAGAAAAACCAACAGAAGGTAGCACAGTATCTGAAAGAGAATGGAGTGTCTGACGATGAAGTGACTTTCTCGTTTATCAATTCCAACAAAAACTTTACTTCCGTCTATTCCGACAATGGCAACTACATCGGCTCGCGTTTTGTCGGATATGGTTTCTCCCAGAACTTCACCATCACCAGCTACAATGTGGAGAAGATTGAACGCATTTCGCGCGAGATTTCTACACTCATCTCACAGAATATTGACATCGACTCCTACACCCCGGAGTATTACTACACCAAACTTGATGACCTCAAACTCGAACTCATTGAAAAAGCGTCAAAAGACGCCCGTATGCGTGCAGAAAACATTGTGGAAAATGCAGGAGCCCGACTCGGAAAAGCCAGCAATGCACGCCTCGGAGTGTTCCAGATAACTTCTGCTACAGGTGAGGAGGAATATAGCTATGGGGGAACTTTCAATACTTACTCCAAAGAGAAGAAAGCCCGCATCACCGTCCGCATGGAATATAAATTGAAGTAAGACAAAGGTCTAAAGAAAAGTTGAACGAAAAAGCCTATCCTCATGATAGGCTTTTTTCTTTCCGTCTTCTACTCTTTCTTATTCCCAACCTCTACTTCCTGCAGTTGGTTGATTTCCTGCGGAAGACGCAGAGTGTAGAGTATCGCCTCTGCCTGTCGGAGAGGGTTGCGCTTCTTCTGACCGGGGGCGAAGATAAACACCTCGGCGGTAATCACTCGCCCGCCAAGCTCGTCAATGCGGGTGTGTTGCACAAACGGTCCACCCATTGCCTCTCCGTCTAACATTTTCCACAAACCTCGTACTTCTGCACACCAGCGCCCATTCACATTAATGGCATTATACTGGGGCGGGAAATGCTTGTATTCAGTACCTATATGCGAACCTTCCAACTGACCGCCGATATTCCTGCCTAACACTTCGTTGCGCTTGCTCAGCAGGGCTTCTTCCGTCAACTGTCCCTCATCTGTGTAAGGATAACTCCAAATCACTAAGTCGCGTCTTAAACTCCCACCATCGTTCACACACCATACAAAATCCGCATTGTCACGAACAAGCAGATAATCCGCAGGAATGCAGATGTCACATCCGAAACGGCATTGTACGGCCTCTCGTGTATCGGTGGTCTTGTAGTTCCTGTAGAATCTGCCCTGACGAACTATCTCTTGCTGAACAAACCACTGACGAATGGCATCCTTTTGTTCTTCAAAGCAGACCGCAAACTCTTCCGCTGAAGGGCTCTGAACTACACAAACCGCTTGAGGCTGTGAGTACACATTGGTCTTATACTTCACCTTGTTTTGCGTGTAGCGGTTGGGATTGATATCTGCATATAAAATATTGCGGGTTGGTTTCAGAAAATCATCAAACAACTGACTGCTCACCTGCGATACATTAAAATAGGGTTCCATCTGCGGCAAACAAGGCATATCGGCACCCATATAGGCTTTCACGGAATCACCTGCCGCACTCTCCCACACCGACTTGTCCATCACAACCAACATCTCATAGATACTGCCGTTGGCACTGGGTAATGTGCGACCGCCTGACTCGCATGAAGTAAGTGATACTATACAAAATAGCGACACACTGATAAACAAACTTTTCTTTACTGCCTTCATGGCTCCTGCATTTTGTTGGCGTTCAACTCTTGGTTCTCTTTGCGAATACGGATAAGATCAAGGGCCAAATAGAGTGCATTGCGCATAGAAGCAGGGTCCGCCTCATTCTTTCCCGCAATATTATAGGCCGTCCCATGGTCTGGAGACGTGCGGATAATCGGCAAACCTGCCGTGAAGTTCACACCTGCCATGTCGAGCGACTTGAATGGTATTAATGCCTGATCATGATACATGCCCATGATAGCATCAAACTGCCGGTACATTCCCGCTCCAAAGAAACCGTCTGCTGCGTAGGGACCAAACACCAATAGCCCTTCTTCCTTGGCCTCCAGTAAGGCGGGGCGAATGATGTCACGCTCTTCTGTACCGATCAAACCGTTGTCGCCGGAGTGAGGATTCAACGCTAATACTGCAATGCGGGGCTTGCGTATGCAAAAGTCTGCGCGCAAAGTGCTGTCAAGCAGACGCAACTTGTCAAGAATATTCTCC
>CAJOPG010000113.1 GCA_905236355.1 Paludibacteraceae bacterium
ATTCATTGCGAGAAGAATATTCCCTATGGCGCAGGTCTCGGAGGCGGTTCGGCAGATGCGGCATTTACGGCAATAGGTCTGAACGAGTTGTTCAATCTGCATCTGAGCAAGAAAGCTCTTCAGGAGTTGCTTGCGCCATTAGGTGCCGATTGCGCGTTTTTTGTCGAGAATAGAGTCTGCTTTGCAGAAGGTATAGGTGAACGACTTACTCCGATAACTTTGTCGCTGAGCAACTATTCTATTGTGCTTGTCAAACCTTCTGACTATGTATCCACCAAAGAGGCATACGCCGGCGTGAGAGTGCAGACGCCCGAGCAGTCGTTGCGCGAGTTGGTGCACTTGCCTATGGGAGAATGGCGGAATCGTGTAGCGAATGATTTTGAGACAACAGTGTTTGCCGCTCATCCCGCCATTGCGCAAGTAAAGGACGCTTTATATGCTGCCGGGGCGCTATATGCCGCAATGTCCGGCAGCGGGGCTACTGTATATGGTTTGTTTGAACCCGGCAAGGTACCTTCCAAAACAGCACTGGGGCAGATGTTCCCCGATGCTTTCGTGTTTGTGGGAGAGTTGGAATAGTGTGTGATTATACTGCCCGCAGTTGTATGCGGAAAGTGGTTCCCGCATTAAGTTGGGACCGGAGAACAAATATCTTCCCTTTGTGATAATCTTCAACAATGCGTTTGGCGAGTGACAGACCAAGTCCCCATCCGCGTTGCTTGGTAGTGTAGCCAGGGCGGAACACATGTCTGAAACGGTTGGATGGAATGCCTTTACCCGTGTCGGTGATATCCACATTGACGGTGCTGTCGTTTTGCTCGATACGGATAGTGACAGAACCTGTGGTGTCAATAGCATCTACGGCATTGCGACACAAGTTCTCAATCACCCAGCCGAAGAGTTCGCGATTGAGTTTGACCGTTGGATGGGCGAGTGCTTCCACTCTATAACAGATTTTTTTCGATGTGCGTGTACGCATATATTCCACGCTTTGCTCCACTATGGCAGTCAGGTTCTCTTCGTGAAGTTCCGGCAGTGAACCTACTTTGGAGAAACGGTCGGCAATAGTGCGGAGACGGTCGATGTCTTTCCCCATTTCGGGTATAAGCCGGTCGTCAGGATACTTGTTTTGCAGCAGAGTCTGCCAACCTAAAAGAGCGGAGATAGGCGTTCCGAGTTGGTGCGCAGTCTCCTTGCTCAACCCTACCCATACCCGGTTCCGCTCGCTGCGCTCGGTGATATACAGACTGAAAACCACTACAACAATAAAGAGAAATATAATAAGAAACTCTACATGGGGAAACCAGTGAAGCTGTCGCAAAAGGGTAGAATCCTCATAATAGATATATTGCACGATATCATCGCCGATATTGACTTCAATAGGTGTCTGTTGTTGCTGCAACTTGTGTATCTTGCGCCGGTAATAGTCTGCTTTGTTATGCTTAGGCTCTTTCACATTGCGTGAGAGAAGTAGATTGCCCTCGCTGTCAACCATATAGACGGGGATAGTGGTGTTGCCTTCCATAATAGTGGAAACAAAATCAATATCTGTCTGTTCGTCCGCAAGTATAAACTGTCGTGTCGCCTCTGCCCATATCTCTATCTTTTTCCGCTCCTCTTCTGCCAAACGGGCTGCCAGATGGTTGGTGTAGAGAACGGAACCTGTCACTATCAGCAAGGCAATAAGCAAAAACGCACTTCTTAGTCGGGAAGGATTCATATTGGTAAGTCTATTCGTTGACGGGGCAAAGATACAAAGAAAAGTGAAATCTGCAAACTTCCCCGAATCGCTCTCAGAGAACCGTATCAAAGAAATGCTTTCGTAACTCTTTGCAAATCAACAGGGGCATTGGTCTTTCTAAACCTATATGGCAACTGATGTAATGACTGTCAGATATCTATTGCCTCTTTACAAGTCAGAAATTCCCTTTTGACCCAGAATCGAGACATGGAAGGGCAACAATAGCCAATATGAGCAGTCTCCTTTCTATTTGTACTGTTTTTTTTAGATTGTATTGCCGATTTATACGATTTGTTTGCGGGGGTGGGAAACATTTTGTACTTTTGCACGCTTATAGTGCAAAGTGGAGAGAGATAAACCCTTGTAATAAGTCGGAAATATGAAGATAGTGGGTTATACATTCTATACACAGACGCAGGTGGATATGTTTTTGAAACCCGATTCTGCATTGTTGGTGAATAATAAACCTTTCTTTCTTCCTGACTTTGCAAAGCGCTTTGAAATGCATCCGTGTCTGGTAGGGCGAATCAGCAGAATGGGCAGGAATATAGAGGAACGTTTCGCAGACAGATACTACGATGCAACGGCGATAGGGTTAAACATACAGGCAGAAGGGGATATGGAAGCGAGCAGGTTTGAACAGCATATTTGCAATGTCGCCTTTGACAACTCGTTCGTGGTAGGAACATTCGCAGAACAGGAGAAAAGCAAATTTCTATTGCGGGTGGATGAAAGCAGGGAAGATAGTCTGGAACTAACTTATATGACATTGGAGCATGCGATAGCGCAGATAAGCAAGTATATAACCTTGCGAACCGGCGACATGATAGCAGTACCGTATGTCAATGCAGAGCCGAAGGCTCGTAAGATTTCCGCTTTCGTGCAACTTGACACCGGCAGGTATTTGGAGCGTGGTATGCTGATTGAGGTGGAAGATGCTGCAGGAAGGGAGCGTTTGCGCTGCAGAATAAAGTGATGAGAAAAATAGGTAGCATAGTGATTCTCGTAATGTTTGCGCTTACGGCGCAGGCAGGTTTGCATACTTATGCCGGCAAGTCCCGCTTGTCAGAGGGGCACTTTGTGAAAATACGGGTGGGGGAAACGGGTGTTTATAAACTGACTTATGAGGAATTACAGCAGATGGGGCTGCAGCCGGAGCAGGTCCGCGTCTACGGTTACGGCGGTGCTATGCTTCAACAGTCCTTCCTTCAGCGCAAAATAGATGATCTGCCCGCTGTGCCGATATACATGGACAAAGGCAGTGACGGCAAATTCGGGAAAGGCGATTATATATTGTTTTATGCGCAAGGACCTGTGGCGTGGCGTTATACGGGTACACGGTTCATTCATACAAAAAACACTTACTCAAACTACGGATATTATTTCTTGTCCGATGATGCAGGCGAGCAACTGTTGCTGCAAGGCAAATCGGCAAATGTGTCTTCGCTTACGGCACAAGATGTAACTACCTACTCGCACTATCAGGTCCATGAGGTGGATTCGCTGAATATGTTGGACAAAACGGGCAAAGAAGGCGGGGGAAGAGAATTTTATGGTGAGCGCATTGAAGTGGGGCTCCCGCTTGTACTTCAGTTTGATAGTTATGCTGTGGTGCCGGAAACAGAATTGTATGTATGCGTAGATATGGCACCGGATACACAGAAAAAAGCTCGCTTCGTGATAAAAGCAGGCAATGGCGAAAAGACAGTGGATGTGGAAAAAAGCAACTCGGATATCTATCAAAAAGCATTGACCCTGAACACAGACGGCTATTTCGCCGTTCAAACGGGCAACAAGCAATATGTAGAGTTGTCATGCGAGTCCGCCACCTCCAGTGCAGGTGCATATCTGAACTATGTGGAACTTACGGCAATATGCCGGATGGCACTATCCGACGGAATATTGTACCTGAGAAATGTGGAGCACTATATGGATGATACGCCTTCACGCTTTCATATCACTAATGCCACAGCCAATACACAAGTGTGGGAAGTGACTGACTTGGATAGTATCAGGTCTGTGGCAACAGAATACAGCAATGGCGAGTTGCAGTTTGTGTCAGGCAATGAGCGGGTGCGTGAGTATGTTGTGATAGAGCCTGCACAATATCAGGCGCTCCGACCTGTTGCAAACTCCAAAGGAATAGAGTATGAGAAAGTGGAGACTCAAAACCTGCACGGTTTACGCAATATAGACATGGTAATCATTGCCAATAGCAAACTGCGGGATGCTGCAGTCCGTTTGGCTGATGCTCATACGGAAGAGGGTCTGGTGACTGTGGCGGTAACGGCAGATGAGGTGTATAATGAGTTCTCTTCCGGTACACCGGATGCAACGGCATACCGCTGGATAATGAAAATGCTGTATGACAGGGCTAATGCTTCGGAAGGAAAGGAAACGGCTCCGCGCTATCTGTTGCTATTGGGAGACGGAACCTATGACAACAGGAAACTATTGTATGCGTCAGGACAAAATACACTGCTGACCTATCAGGCTCAAAACTCGACAATAGAAACCTTTGCCTATGCAACGGACGACTATTTCGGATTCCTTGACGACAATACCGGCTCTGACGATTTAACCGACCAAATGGCTGTGAGTGTCGGGCGCTTGCCGGTGAATACAGCGGAAGACGCCGACAGGTTGGTGGACAAAATCATTCGCTATATGCGTAATGAAAATCCGGGTTCTTGGAAAACACATGTCTGCTTCCTTGCTGATGACGGCGATTCTAACGGGCATACAAAGGGCGCCGACAGGGCGGCGGAAATAGTGCGCAAACTCAATCCGGAACTGATAGTGGACAAGATTTTTATTGATGCGTATCAACAGTCAAGTGATGCCGCCGGCGAACATTATGTTGGGGCGAAGAACAAACTTGACAACTTGCTCGCATCCGGTGTCATCTTCTTCAACTATTGCGGACATGCCGGGTACAACAACCTTGCCAGTGAGCAGATGTTGACCACAAAAGAAATACGCGAGATGACAAATAGCAACCTGGGTTTCTGGATGCTTGCCACATGCGAATTCGGGCGATTTGATGCACAGGTCACATCCGCAGCAGAAGAGTCTGTTCTGAACCCTAATGGCGGGTGCATCGGTTTGATGGCATCTTGCCGCACTGTGTATGAAACGCAGAATGAACGCCTGAACGAGATGCTGTGCAGATATCTCTTTACTCGTGATGACAACAATGTGTATCCTCATACGATAGGGGAGTCTGTACAAATGGCGAAGAATGATTATGCCGCCTATTGGAAAGACAAAAACAAACTACCATATATATTGTTGTGCGACCCCGCGTTGCGGCTACACTATCCAGATGACTATAAACTGATAATAGATCAAATGCCGGACACACTGAAGGCATTGTCGAAACACTCATTCAAAGGATATGTGCTGGAGCACAATGGGGATACTGCCAAACACTTCAACGGCATTGCCCATATCACATTGTTTGACAAACTGCAGCAGATTACTACATACGACAACGACCAACCGAATGAAGAGAAGAAACAGAAATACACCTATGTTGATTACCCAAACACTATATTCAACGGAACAACACAGATAAGCAACGGACAGTTTGAAGTGAATCTTATGATACCTAAAGATATTCGCTATAACTATGGTGAAGGGCATCTGACACTTTATGCTAACGATACAATAGACGGAACCGAGGCGATGGGCTATGACAATAGTTTTATCATAGGAGGTAGCAACCCTCTTGCTGTGACTGATACATTGGGTCCAGAACTGTCTGTTTGGCTGAACAATCCTGCCTTCGTCAGTGGCGGCACAACCGGGGAACAACCTCACTTCTATGCCTCAATATCAGACGAAAACGGCATCAATACAATAGGCAATGGTATCGGTCACGACTTGTTACTGGTGGTTGACAATGACCTTAAGCAGGCGTATGTGCTGAACGATTATTACATTGCCCGGAGCGGAAGTTATCAGGAGGGAACCGTATCATACAGACTCCCCAAATTGTCAGTAGGGGAACACACTCTCACATTCAAGGTATGGGACTTGTTGAATAATAGTTCAACGGCATCATTGGATTTTGTGGTAGAGGAGAATCCTAATCCGATCATATTCTCTTTGCAATCCTACCCGAATCCCGTAGGGGCAAATGCAGAGGTGAGTGTCCGCATAGAACATGATAGTCCCGACCAATTGCTACAATGCATTTTCTTGCTATACGACATGACGGGGCAACTGATATGGGAGTATGAGCAGAGCGGTGCTGACACTATCCGGTTTGTGCCTGCTGCAAAAGGTATGCATTCGGGTATATATTTCTATAGAGTACGAATCAAAACGGATACATCCGAGTACACCTCAAAAACAAGTAAAATGATTGTTAATTGATAATATAAAATATAATAAACTAAAAGGAATCGCCTATGGGGAATCTTTAATGAAAAAAACAAACAAAAGTAAAGAACATTATTAAAAATAATAAATAAGATGAAAAGACTTATGTTGGGCGTAAGCGCCCTATTGATTGCGGCAATGCCGCTTCTGGCAGAGGAAACAATGAACCCTATTATTACAGCAATGCCATCGCTAACTATAGCACCTGATGCCCGTTCAGGCGGTATGGGTGATGTGGGTGTAGCTACGGCTCCAGACCTAAACTCGCAACACTGGAATCCCGCAAAGTATGCCTTCATGGAGAGTCATGGGGGACTTACTGCCAACTATACTCCATGGTTGCGTAAGTTGGTGTCGGACATTGATCTGGCCTATCTGGCAGGTTACTACAAATGGGACGATGTACAAGGCATATCGGCTTCGTTCACCTACTTCTCGTTAGGAGATGTGCAACTGACGGACCTGAATGGTACTTTCCTTCAAGACGCTCACCCCAATGAGTGGGCATTGGATGCTGCTTATTCACGCAAACTGCACGAGTATGTATCAATGGCAGTGGCACTCCGTTTTATGTTCTCCGACTTGAACAATGGTGCTAACTCTTCCACTTCGGGCTCGGCTGCAGAACTATATCCGGGTTGGACAATGGCTGCCGATATCGCAGTATATTATCGTCAACCGATAGTCTTGCCTATGGGAATAAGTTATGTGGCAGCAGGTATTGATATTTCCAACTTAGGTGGAAAAATTTCGTATGATAAGAAGGCAACACAGAGTTTCATTCCGGCCAATCTGCGTATTGGTGTAAGCTATGAACTGCCTATCAACCAATACAACGGATTCACTTTCGCTTTCGATTTGAATCGTCTGATGGTGCCGACTCGCAAATCGAAATTTGCAGAGGATAACAACGGCAACAGGGTATCAGTGGATGACCCCAACTATCAAAGTCAAACGCGCGATTGGTATAATGGCTTGGGTTCAATGAGAGGCTTGTTTCAATCGTTTGCCGATGCACCGGGTGGTTCAAAAGAAGAGTTCCGTGAAATGCAATTCGGACTTGGTTTGGAATATAACTACGATCACAAGTTCTTTGCCCGTATGGGTTATTCGCATGAGAATAAGTGGAAAGGAAATCGTAGATATATGACATTTGGTGCCGGCTTCCACTTGAGTATCTTCTCTTTGGATGCCTCCTACACATTGGCTACGGCCGCTACCAACCCGCTCGACCAAACAATGCGTTTCACGCTGGGCTTTGACTTGGCCGGAATAAAAGACCTTGTTAACAACAGACGCTGAGAATGATGCCGTTTAGAGTAGGCCTCGGATATGATGTGCATCAGTTTGCCCCCGATCGCGAGTTGTGGTTGGGGGGCATTCGTGTACCGCATGATAAAGGACTATTGGGGCATAGCGATGCTGATGTGCTGATTCATGCGTTGTGCGATGCCTTGCTCGGTGCCGCCAACCTGCGGGATATAGGCTATCAGTTCCCTGATACAAATGGAAATGAATATGAGGGAATAGATAGTAAGATTCTGCTACGGAAAACGATGCAACTGCTTCGGGATAAGGGCTATGAACTCACAAATGCCGACTGTACTGTGTGTGCACAGATTCCTAAGTTGCAACCCTATATAGAACAGATGAAGCAGTGCATGGCAACAGTCCTTGACACAGATGTGGAAAACATCTCCGTCAAAGCCACCACAACAGAGCACCTTGGCTTTGTAGGGCGGGAAGAAGGCATCGCAGCCTATGCTGTGGTGCTGATTGAGAAAAGTAATCTGCAATGAGTAGGGCAAAAATAAATATCAAAACTGTCGTTCTGCTGTCAACTTTGTTTGCTTTGTTAACCTTATCAAGCGGCAGAATGAAGGCGCAGGAAACGGAACGGTATGCACCCAATGTGTTGGAGGCATTCCGGATCATGCCTGATACACTATTGCCTTATTTCTCTCCTGAGAATCGTCAGTTGGTAACAAGTATGTCATTGGGGTGGAATCTGTACAAGGCTGAAACGGTGTTCGGAATGAAACTGGACTCGGTATGGTTGGCGGATAAACAGAATGTGAAATACCACCTGAAGATGTCGGTGGCACCGGATGTGTGTTATGAGTGGTTGGTGAAACCTTCAAACTATCGCTGGCGTATAGCGCATGGTATGTCTGCAGTTCATCCTGACTCGATTCATGAGGAAGGGATGCCATTGGATACGTTGTTCCTTATTCAGACGGTGTGTGCACCAATATGTGTGTCGGTAGTAAGTGCATATACGATGAACTGGCGATTCTTGAAAATGATAGAGCCGCCATTTGTGGCGGATCTGTACAGCGCCCATGTGGCAGGCGACTCCCTTGTTTTCGTCGATCAGACACCCTTGTTGTTGGATGAGGAAGAGAGGAAACATTATCAAATAAAAGAGTGATATGGAACTGCCGATTTACTTGATTGGCTATATGGGAGCCGGAAAAACCACAGTGGGAAGGCTGCTTGCAGAAAAGTTGGGTTGGCACTTTGTGGACTTGGATGATGCCTTTGCCGAAATCAACGGGATGACCACGGGAGAATATATTCGTCAATATGGGGTGGAGGCTTTCCGTAGATTGGAGAAAGCATGTGTGGAGAAACTTTCTGAACTGCCTATACAGAAAGTGATTTATGCCACAGGAGGAGGGTATCCTTGCTGGGAAGACAATATGGACTGTTTGAAGGAACTGGGAACCAGCATATACATTAGATGGTCTAATCCGCACCTAGTACGACGCATAGAACTCTCCGGCACAGAAAACCGACCTATCCTCCAAAACAAGCGGGGGCAAGAACTGCTTGATTTTATTGCATGGCAGATGTCGGGTAGAGAACAATATTATGCTCAGGCTGATTATATTGTGGATGCACCGCTTGCAGGCGGTTCTCCCGATGATAATGATGAACTGATAGCACAATATCTATATGAACTTATAAAGGGAAACAAATTATGACAATCAATGAAATACAAGACGATGTAATTGAAGAATTCTCTCAGTTTGACGATTGGATGGATCGCTATTCACTTCTGATAGATTTGGGTAACAATCTGCAGCCTATTCCCGCAGAAGACCGTACAGACAGGAATTTGATAGACGGTTGTCAAAGCAAGGTGTGGTTCACAGCGCAAATGGAAGACGGAAAGGTTGTGTACAAAGGGGATAGTGATGCTATTTTGGTGAAAGGTATTGTGGCATTGCTCATTAGAGTGCTATCAGGGCATACACCCAAAGAAATTGTGGAAGCAGACCTCTATTTCGTGGACCGAATCAATCTGCGGGAACACTTGTCGCCCACACGCAGTAACGGATTGGTGGCAATGTTGCGGCAGATGCGTCAATACGCATTAGTATTTTTGTCGAAAGACTAACTGCACAATCAGATTATAAATCATAGATAAAAAATCAGGGAGCTTCATCGGCTTCCTGATTTTGATTTATTCCGTTATCTGTCCGTTTTCGAAGTGGAGTTCTCGTCCCGGGAATTGTTGAACCCAGTTGAGGTTGTGGGTGGACATGACGATAGTGGTGCCGGCTTGGCGGATTGAGTACAGGAGCTCCATGATACCGGCTCCTGTTTCCGGGTCAAGATTGCCGGTGGGCTCGTCTGCCAGTATGATTTCGGGCGAGTTGAGCAGTGCACGGGCGATGACGACACGCTGCTGTTCTCCTCCTGAAAGTTGGTGGGGCATCTTATATGCCTTATTCTCCATTCCTACTTGTCGAAGTACATCCAGTATATGCTCGCGCATTACCCGTTTGTCTTTCCAACCGGTGGCCTTCAATACAAAGAGCAGATTGTCTTCCACACTACGGTCGGTAAGCAATTGGAAATCCTGAAACACAACGCCTATCTTACGGCGTAAATATGGTATCTGGCGGTGACGCAGTTTGCCCAAATCGTAGTCCAATACTACTGCACTGCCTGATGCTATCGGCAGTTCGGCATAAAAGGTCTTCATCAAGGTGGATTTTCCGCTACCTACCTTGCCCAGTAGATAGACAAACTCACCCGATTCTATCTGCAGATTGACATCATGCAGAACAACCTGCTCCAACTGACGAACTTCAACTTCTCTATATTCAATGAGATTCATATCAAATATGTGAGTTAGATAATTGCCATTAAATGGCTATCTCAAACCGGATAAACATCTGTGCAATCTACGGGATACCTCCTATAATTTGGCATCAATGGCATTGATTTTCTTCTCAAGGTCGCTCAATACCTGCTTCTTCTTGTCAATGTTGTGTTGCATCTCTTCCACAAGACGATTGCCTTTTTTATTTCCGGCGGTGAAGAACAAAATATTATTCTCTGCCGTCTTAATCTCTTGCTGAAGATTCTCATACTGCCTTGCTAACCGCCGGCGGTCACCCAATAGAGCATTATCATCCTTCCCTTCTAACTCTTCCTTGAAGGCATCAAAACTACGGTTCTGTGCTTCAATATGGAGTTGGTCGAATATACGCTCCGTCGCTTCATGAAAGCGCTTTTGCAGTTTGTCTTTCTCACGGAACGGAACAAACCCGATAGCATTATATTGTCCCATCAAAGATTTGAGTTGTGACAATGTCTCATCTTTGTCGCCAATCTGCAAAGCCTCAATCTGTTCTATAAGAGATTTCTTCTTCTCAAGATTCTCTTTTTCCTGTGAACGGGTATCCTGAAAAGCCTGTTTCTTCCGGTCAAAGAAATGGTCGCATGCTTCACTGAATTGTTTCCAGATGTCTTCAGAATATTTGCGTGCTACGGCACCCGTTTCTTTCCACTCCTGCTGCAGTTTGCGCAGTTGTTCAGAGGCGGACTTCCAATCTGTACTATCTTTCAGTTCTTCCGCCTTGCGCAGCAGTGCACGTTTTTTCTCTAAATTTTTGGAGAGTTGGTCCTTTAGTTCTTTATAATGTGCGTTCTTGGCGGTGAAAATCTTGTCACAAAGGGCACGATATTCCTCATATATCTGTTGATTCTGTTTCTTGGGTGCAAAACCTATTGTACGCCATTCTGCCTGAAGTTGCTGCACTTTCTCTGTAATCTCATCCCACTGTTTGTTACCGCTCACTGATTCAACATCAATCTCTTTGAGCCGTTCTATAATGGACTGTTTCTTTGACAAGTTCTCATTTTCGGCAGCATGCAGTTGGTCAAAATAGTCGTTATGGCGTTTGTTGATGATAGTGCTTGCCTCTTTGAATCGGTTCCAGATGTCTTCGCGGAGTTCGCGGGCAACAGGTCCGATGTTTGCCCATTCGTCATGCAACTGCTGCAACTGACGGAACGCTTCCACCACTTCTTCTTTGTTCTTCAGTGCCTCAGCCTGTTCTATAATGGCATTCTTCAGTTCCAGATTCTTCTTGAAATCATACTCCCGCAATTCATTGTTGATTTTTACGAGATCGTAGAAACGCTCCTGACAAAGATTATATTCCTTCCAAAGGCGGGTGACTTCTGTCGGGGGAACTGCACCTATCAACTTCCATTCTTCCCGGAGTTCCCTCATCTTCTGTATGTCTGCTGTGACATCTGCTGTCTCACTCTCCGACATCTCCTTCATTTTGGCGATGATGTTCTCTTTCCTTAGCAAGTTCTGTTGTTGCTCTGCTTCCTGTTTCGCCCGCTCTTCGGCGCGTTGCTGCTTGTATATATCAAGAATATGGCGGAACTGAAGCTCTATTTCGTCTGTGACAGGCTGATATTCGCCCGCTTTTTCTTCCAGTTGCTCCCATGCCTCACGCGCTGCTTGCTGCTCCTGACGATATAGACGGTAAAAACGAGTCTTCAAGGTTTCTACTTGCTCTTTGATGTCTGTCGCATCGCTCTCAATCAAATTGTTGAGTTGCTCAAGCAGTGACTTCTTGTCGGGTTCAGGAACTTTCTTCTCTTGAATAGCATCAATCACAGATTCTTGTTCTTCCAGCTGTGAAGCAACCTCTAAGTCTTTGTTGTCAATAGCGTCCATATTGTCGATAATGGTTAATGGGTTTAATAAATGCGCATATTTGGCGGCAAAGTTACAAATTTATTTTGTTCCCTGCAATTTTTTTTGTATTTTTGCCCTCGAAATAAATGGCATCGCTGCAACTCTCAGTAGCGACTTTGAAGGATTATGAACGAAATAAATAAGGAAGATTGGACCACTGAAATCCTACCCAGGACAAGACTGCTTGATATCAACTTCAAGGAACTTTGGCAATATAGAGATTTATGCTCGCTGTTTGTAAAACGCAATATCATTACGCAATACAAGCAGACAATCTTGGGGCCCCTCTGGTTTTTCGTACAGCCTATACTCACCACCATTATGTATATGGTGGTGTTTGGTGGCATCGCAGGCATACCGACCGACGGAATTCCGCAACCTCTCTTCTATTTGGCTGGTATAAGTTTATGGCAGTACTTCTCTACAAGTCTGAATGGTACAAGCAATACCTTCGTGAACAATGCCGGCATCTTCGGGAAAGTTTATTTTCCTCGTTTGGTCGCTCCGCTTTCCACCGTTATCAGCAATTTGGTCCGCTTCTTTATCCAGTTTCTCCTCTTTCTGCTTGTATATGCCTGCTACCAATTGTTTACCGATGTACATATTGCTACCAATTGGTATGCACTCCTCTTCCCAGTATTGGTCATAATGGTGGCGGGTTTGTCTCTCGGATTCGGCATCCTCTTCTCTTCGTTGACAACCAAATATAGAGACCTGCAACAGTTGCTCAGCTTCTTCGTGCAACTGTGGATGTATGCAACTCCTGTTATCTATCCATTGTCTACTATCACCAATAGCAAAATTTTGTTCGCTATGCAACTCAATCCTCTGACCGGTATCTTTGAAGCATTCAAATATGGTCTGTTAGGGGTGGGACAGTTCTCTTGGGGAATGCTTGCTTATAGTTTCGGTTTCATGGTGGTTCTTCTTTTTGTGGGAATCGTTATCTTCAACCGTGTGCAACGATCGTTTATGGATACGGTATAGAAAACGGGTTCTTTAGGATGTTTACGGCTCTTGTCAGGTTTCTTGACGGGTCGGGAAATTTCCAATAATCACCCGATACACCTATCGGAAACCGGTGAATTGCAAAAGGAGATACATAGGTAGTGATTTGGCATGCGATTTGAAAGTATCTGGTTGAGGAACAAGACTTACCGGCGGATGAAACGGAGATGGAGCAGGGGCGGAATGAAAAAAAGATATAAAGGAAAGAAATATGAAAAGAGTATTGTTTATAATAGCAGTTGTATTGTGTGCGGGATGCTGCATGGCACAGGCTGACAGCAAACCCAACCTGTTGCGGCTTAGTGCGCAAATGCAAAAGTTGTGGAAGGAAAGACAGTATCTGGAGGCGATGGACACCGCTGTCTATATTCTATCTCTGGACAACGACCACAGGGTTGCCACCGATTTTGTGTATCGTAATTGGGACCGGATGCAGCAATGGTCGGACCAACGGCTACAAAGTCTGTATGACGAAGAGTCGGTGGACGAGAGTGTGGAGCGCTGTGAGATATATCGCCTGCTTGACGAAATCAATACGAATCTCCGTACGGTCAAAATGCCGTTGTATGGACCTAAGGAACGATGGGTATGGCAACCTGAGGTCAACTACTACTCAGGGCATTACGATACGGAGCGGGTGAACATTGTACGCCTGCTGATGCGCAAGGCTGATGAGGCATTGAAGAGTTATGATACTGAAACGGCGAAGCAGTACTATGAGTTGGCACTTGAGAAATATCTGCTAACGGAAGGGGAACAAAAGGAAAGTCGTGAAACAATGCTCCGTCGGTTAGATGCTTCGCTCAAGACGGTAGAAAACACCGACCGCCTGCACGAAGCCATATTTGCCTACGAGTTGATGGAATTGTCGCTTACGCTTGAGCCCGGTCAAGAGGATATGCAGCAACGGAAAGACCGAATGCAGCAACGCATCGCTAACCTCTATTTAGAGGCTGCCGATTCCGCTTTGGTCGCCGGCGATAGTGTGGCATGGAAGGAATACAGTCTCTCCTATGAAGATTGGAAACAGCCCGTTCCTGATAATCATTAAAAACTGCTTGAGATGCGTAAATTGACTGCCGCTGATATGCACCGTCTGACACCTGAAGCCTTTCGGGAAACAGCGAAGAAACCATTGGTTGTAGTGCTTGATAATGTGCGTAGTCAGCACAATATAGGAGCTGTCTTTCGCACCGCGGATGCTTTCTTGATAGAAAAAGTCGTTCTGTGCGGATGTTGCGCCACTCCGCCCAATCAGGAAATTCATAAAACAGCCTTGGGAGCAGAACTTACTGTGGAATGGGAATATTGCCGACACACAATAGATGCGGTTAAACGGTTGCAGGAAGATGGCTACCAAGTCTATGCTGTGGAGCAAGTGGAACAAAGTCAGTCGCTGCCGGCATTTCATGGCGGGGGGAAGATGGCCGTTGTGTTGGGGCACGAAGTTTTCGGGGTACAACAAGAAGTGGTGGACCGGTGCAACGGTGCCATTGAAATACCGCAATACGGAACCAAACACTCTCTTAATGTCAGTGTCGCTGCCGGCATAGTACTCTATCAACTTACAACAAAGTAGCAACAAAGCAATATGGATTTACCTGAGTCTTTACTTCAGATAGTGGCGGATAGTCCGCAGAGCCAATCTGCAGAGGCAATAGAAACGGCGGGAAAACAGCATCTGCCGTTGTTGTATGTGGAAAAGGATAAGCGGCGGGGCAAAATGGCAACTCTGATAACAGGCTATGACGGCGACTGCGACGAGGTAAGAGAACTTGCTAAATACTTGAAACAACAATTGGCAACCGGCGGATCCGTGCGTGACGGCGAAATCTTACTTCAGGGAGATGTGCGTGACAAAGTAATTGTGCTGTTAGAATCTAAAGGCTATAAAACGAAGAGGAGAGGCGGCTGATGTTGACGGTTTATCAATCTTCTGCTGGAGCGGGCAAAACTTTTACACTTGCCCAAAACTATATTCATCTGCTGTTTGCAGCACATGCCGCGCGGGGGCATCGGCATGTACTGGCCGTTACTTTCACCAAAAAAGCAACGGCTGAGATGAAACATCGTATCGTAGAAGAACTCGGCCTGCTTGCTACAGGGGCGCCATCTAACTATCAGGAAGGACTGATGAAGCGGTTCGCCCTATCTGCAGAGGAAGTGCGTGAACGTTCCGGGCAGATCTTGCGTGACCTGTTGCAGGACTATAGTGCTTTCGCTGTCACTACAATTGATAGTTTCTTCCAGCAGATAATCCGTAGTTTTGCACGGGAACTCAACCTCTCCGGTGCGTATAATGTGGAGTTGGACAGTAATCAAATCCTTAATCGTGCAGTGGACGATTTGTTTTTCCATCTGCCCCAACATTTGGACGATGAAGTGTCAAAGGCTTTGATAAGCATCATAGAAGATAATTTGGAGAATGAAGGCAAGTGGGACCCTAAGGAAAAAATACTCTCTCTAAGTCGGGAACTTCTTAAAGAGGTGTGGCAGAAAAACTATCCCGAGTTGGAAACTGTTCTTCAAAAGGGCGATGTGCTGAATGACTACAAAAAAACACTCAGGCAGATAGAACAAGACTATTATGCCGAACTGCGCTCGTTGGAGAAACAACTCGAAACAGCCCTCGGAGGAGTGGAAGAAACTGAATTCCCGAGAGGGAGAAATTTGTTTTCTCCCTTTCATTATAAGAAAAAGGAGATTGTGGATGCCTACAACGGAAAGAAGAAGATGAAGACTCTTCGAGATTTTATAGAGAATGAGGCATCTTCTCTGAGCGGCAAAAAGGCCTTTCTGCAGCCCGTGTGGGAGCGGGTGCTTCCGTTGGCAACGCGTTTGATGACATTGTATTCCGGCGAACCTGCACTACAAGTAAGAACTGCCGTAGCGGCAGGACGCTACCTCTCATACCTCACTGTCTTGGAGAATGTACAGTCGTGGATTACTTCCGCCAACAGAGAGTTGAACCGACTGCCGATAGCACAAACCAATGCGCTCATCAATAAAGTGGTGGAAGAAGAGGATGCTCCCTTTATTTACGATAAAATAGGGGTAAGACTCTCACATTATATGATAGATGAGTTCCAGGACACCAGTGCAATGCAGTGGCGCAACTTCCGCCCGCTGATAAAAGAAGCAAATGCGCGCGGAGGAGGCAATCTGATTGTGGGCGATGTGAAGCAGAGCATCTATCGCTGGCGCAACTCCGACTTGACACTGCTGCAAAGCGGAGTGAAAGAAGATTTCTCTCTGACAAACGAGGATGTGGTGAATCTGAAAAACAACTGGCGAAGTGATGCTTGCATAGTGGACTTCAATAATTCTGTCTTTGCACCTGTAGCTTCAGACAACTCAGAACCCGCTGATGGTTTGTCGCTTGTGGGCATATTGCAACAGGAACTTAATACCAAGTTGGAAATAAGCCCTTCTGCCGATGGCGCATTAAACGAAGTCTATTCTTCCGTCTTTCAGCATCCCATGAAACATAAGGAACAAGGCTATGTGAAGGTGCGTTTCCAACGAATGGGAACAAAGAAGAAATGCAGAGAGGAGGTCCTGGCAAAACTCCCTGACTTATGCAACGATTTGCGCAAACGGGGTATTCCATTGGGGCGAGTAGCGTTGTTAGTGCGGAATAATAGCGATGCAGCACCGGTTGCAGCCGCCTTGGTCAGTGCCGGCATTGGTGTTATGTCCAACGAAGGTCTGCTGCTTACCGCCTCGCCCGAGGTGCGCGTATGCATAGGCATACTCCGATTGTCGCTTACGCCTGACGATGCACTCCTACGGCTGCAGCTGAACTACGATTTCCGCCTTACACAAGGCGTGGAATCTCAAAAGGCACTCGAAGCAGCTCTGAATACGCCGCTTGATGACCGTGTGGAGAATTTGATAGCCCAACCTCATGAAGGTCTGTATCAATATATCGAGCACCTAATCAGAGTGCTGAATCTTGAGGAAAAACCATCTGCCTTGGCCTATCTACAAGGCTTGCGCGATTGTGTGTATGCTTACACACAGCGGTATCAGTCAGATGTAAGCTCCTTCCTGAATTGGTGGAACACCACAGGCAACCGGACTGCACTGCAGATGCAGGAAGCAGCAGATAGCGTGCAAATCGTAACAATTCATAAATCTAAAGGTCTGGAGTATGATGTTGTGATTATTCCATTTTGCGATTGGGACACATCGGAGTCGCCGAACCCTAATAGAGAAGATATCCTTTGGGTGAAGCCGACCACCGCACCTCATAACCGGCTGCCCTTGCTGCCGCTGAAGTTTGAAAAAAAACTATCAAAAACTATCTTTGCACAAGACTGGAAAGAGGAAATGGAAAAGTTGTATATTGATAATCTCAACCTGACCTATGTGGCATTCACGCGTGCTAAACGCGAATTGTATATTTTCGCGCCTGCCTGTTCTGAAGAAAATCCGAAACTAAATGCTACTATGGGGGCCATGCTCTATAAAGTGCTTGAGAATGCTCTGACAGATGATTGCTACATACAGGGCCAAAAAGTGCAAGGGAGTGGCTCTGACCATCCGGCTGACAATATGTTGCCGTTTAGCACAGTAAGTCCGGAACTTTTGTCGGCAGAGGCAGGTCAAGTGAAGATTCACCTTTCGTCAGGTTCTGCCTTTGTGCGTGAGGGGGACGGATTAAACAACACGCTCAACTTGGGTATAGTGATGCACAACCTGTTGGGCGAGGTGCGCTATTGGCAGGAAACAGAGCAGGTAGTGCAACGCTATGCGCAAAGCGGAATGCTGACAACTGAAGATGTGCTGATTGTACAGACAGAACTCCTGCAACTGCAGGAACTGACTCGTCACACCGATTGGTTCTCCGGTGAGTGGCAGATACTGACTGAACAGGATATCATGCTTGCCGACGGCACTACCCGTCGCCCTGACCGCATAATGATAAAGGGAAATGAATGTGTGGTAGTTGATTGGAAATTCGGGCACAGTAAGCGTAGCGAATATCAGGTGCAAGTGCGTGACTATATGAATCTGTTGCAAGCAATGGGTTATGAAGTGAAAGGCTATTTGTGTTATGTCAATCAAAAAGAGATAGAAGAAGTGATATGATAGAACTCTCTCAGTTGCAGTATGCCGGCACTATTAGAAAATTGCATGGCAAACAGGGCGAATTGTATTGCACCGCTGATACTAATGCATGGGCAGAAGCGGAGCCCCAATGGGTGGTGCTTGAGGTGGAGGGATTGTTGGTCCCTTTCCTGCTGGTTGACATCCGCTCGAAAGGAGAGGGGGTGTTGCTTGCCTTGCAGGGGGTGGATAGCGAACAAAAGGCGTCGCGCTACTTGCAATGCAAAGTATACATCCTGCAATCTGACCTTCCGACTGACTATGCAACCGAACTGTCTGTGGAATCACTTGTCGGCTACGAAGTGGAAGACTGCAGAAAGGGCAAATTAGGCACTATCACCGTTGTGGATACCTCTACAATGAATGTCTTGTTCGAACTTAATACAGGAGTAGTCTTCCCTGCACACAACGATTTCGTGCTGGAGATATGCACTGACGAACACCGGTTGCTGGTTAACCTGCCGGAAGGCATTCTCTCCCTTTAGCCCCGATAGGCTGATGATTGACAGGGAACTAAACAATCTTACTCTCTTACCGTAAGGTAGTTGTTGTCTAACAACACCCGATACTGCCGCAACGCCTCGTGTGAGATGCCGTGCGTGGGTATCGCCAGTCCGTACGACAAATCGTATTCCTCTGTGCAGATAGGGCAACGGGCAAATAGTCCGTTCACCTCCACCGGCTTGTCACGCCTCAAGCATACAGGGCATGCCATGTCATAGGCATGATACGCAGCGTCCATGCCTATATATATAAGAATACCGGCATAGCCCAATGCATCAGTAGGATAACGCTGTTGGGTAAAGGTGAGAAAGGCGCTTGTGTTGGTAGGTACAAAATGAGGATATTCGGCAGTGATATTCAGACGGAGAGAAACAGGGTAAGATGGTACACTGCTCCTGTAAATGGTATCTTCACAACCACTTGCAAATAGAATAATTCCTACAACAATAATATATCCAAACATTCTGCGCATAGACAAGAGCGATTAATTTACCGTCTGGGATTGAGAGGCCGTCAGATGCACACGGAAGATAAGAGCGGAGTATGGGGGGATATAAGCAATGCCACCCTCGGCCGCTTCGTTGTCATTGGCGCCGTATCCCAGTTCCCATGGGATGTAAAAAATGTAATCACTATGTACATTCATCAGCTTCAGACCTTCTGCAAAGCCGCTGACAACTTGTGCTACATAGAGTTGGGCCGTGCCTCCGTCAAACCGGCTCCCGTTAATCAGATAGCCGGCATAATCAACGGTTACAAGACTGGTGGAGCCCGGTTTAGTGTCCCATGTGTTGCCTTGTGACTCCACTTGATATTTCAATCCTGACGCAGTGGTATAGACCGGCAACGAAGGCTCCAACAAAGTCGGATTCTCCATAAACAGTTCGTTCTGCACTTTCCAGTCCAACCAGTTGTTCTGTTTGCAACCGGTGAGAATTACAGTTGCCGCTGCGAGCAACATATATATGTATGTTTTTCGTTTCATATCTCAAGTGTTTGTTGATTCATCAATACGGCTGTATGACATGCCACAATGGCGGCGGTTTCCGTCCGCAAACGGCTGTTGCCGAGTGCCACAGGCTTGAACCCGAGTGACAACGCATCTTCCACCTCTCCCTCTGAAAAGTCTCCCTCAGGACCAATCAGTACAAGACACGACTTGCCGCACTCTATCAAGTCTTTCAGTTGCCGTTTGTCCTGTTCATAGCAGTGGGCAATAAACTTGGTATCTTCTGTCGCTGCATGAACAAAACTGTCGTAGTCCGTCAGCGGATTCAGGGTGGGCAGATAGGGGGTCAACGACTGCTTGGCGGCACTCAGAATAATCTTCTCCAAACGGTCAAGGCGTATCTGCTTGCGCTCTGAATAGCGGCATAGCAAAGGAGTGATAGTGTCCACACCTATCTCTGTGCATTTCTCCACCAACCACTCCATGCGCTCGATGTTCTTGGTGGGCGCAACTGCTATGTGCATATCAAAACTATGCGACTTCTTCTGCTGTTCGCACGATACAATCTCAAACTCGCAATGCCGGGGGTTCGGATTCGTGATACGGGCATTATAGGTGTAGCCCTTTCCGTCAGTAAGAAGTATCATGTCGCCTCGCTGATAGCGCAATACACGCACACAATGTCCCGACTCTTCTTCTGAGAGAAAACGGCTGGTGGCAATATCTGGTGTGTAAAACAAATACATATCAGTCAAGATTATTCGTCAGTGGGACGAGCATCTTTCCGGTGGAAAACAATCAGTTCTTGCACAGGGTCTTTTACTATATTGGCAACCTGGATATGCAGTGCATCCGTCACTTCCCGCAGAACATCCTGATAGTAGTAGGCAACTCCGCCGACAAAACCGACAGACAATTCGGCAGGATATTGCTGCAGGTTGCGCGTTGCAAACTCTTTGAAATGCTGATATACAAGGTCGTGTATCTGCGGCTCATCTATATGGGCGGCGGCAAACTCCGATAACTTTGATAAATAACGGTTAGGGAAGGGCTTGCGATACACATTCTCTATAATCTCTGCCATCGTAGTGTTCTTCTCCTGCAAAAACTGCTGCTTCAACGCCTCGGATAGTTGGTTCTTTAGCAGGTCGCTCACAAGGCGTTTGCCCAATGTGGCACCGCTGCCCTCATCTCCCAAGATGAACCCTAAAGAAGGCACCGTCTGCTCTATCTCTGCCCCGTTCCATAAGCACGATGCAGAGCCGGTACCCAGTATGCAGGCAACTCCGCGGTTGCTGCCAAGCAATGCACGGGCGGCACCTATCATGTCACTCTCCACATGTATCTGCGACTTGCGAAAAATCGCTCCTACGGCATCACGCACAAAAGACTTCTTCTCTGGAGTACAGCCGGCACCATAGAAAAACACATCCGTGATAGGACCCACCCATAGCAACTGACCTATCTTGGGGAGCAGTTGATTGCTGATGGTGTTCTTCATCGCTTCCATCGTCTGGAAAAATGGATTGATGCCGTCTGTCACACACTCTGTCACATCGCCGTTGGCGGCTATCAGTGCCCAATGCGTCTTGGTGGAACCCGAGTCTGCTATAAGTATCATGCGCTTGAATTATAGGGTTATGAGTATCGCTGACCATGCTGCCTGAATTTACATCACTGCACAGACACTGCACAATCGGCTGCAAAAATACAATAAAATTCTGACTTGTGCAATTGCCGATAAGGCCGTTCTATAGGGAACTCCTGAAAATTTCCCTTATCGCAGGTGTCTCATAAGGACTTCACACCAGGTCGCACACTGTCAGGCGGGCATAGCGGATAATGTCTTCCGTGCGGAGATATACCTGCATACCTCTGCAACCCGCAGACAAATAGATGCGTTCGAAATCGCGGCACGACTGATGAATATACATAGGGTAAGGGCGTTTCATACCGATAGGCGAACAACCGCCTCTGATGTATCCTGTCAGCGCAAGTAGTTCTTGCATCTTCGTCATGCTGCAACTCTTGTTGCCGCTCGCTTGGGCGGCTTTCTTCAAATCCACTTCTTGATTCCCGGGGATGATGCATACAAACACACCGCTTTTGTCCCCTCTCAGCACTAATGTCTTGAATACACAGGCCGCATCTTCTCCTAATTGCTCTGCCACATGCACGGCACTCAAGTCGTTCTCGTCAACCTGATAACTTACCGTCTCATACGGAATCTTGGCTGCATCCAATAGGCGTAAGGCGTTTGTCTTCATATAATAATCGCTCTGATAACCACGCTGGAGTCTAATGACCGGTCGGGGATAACGGATAGGGAACTAAAAAGCAAAGTCGAAAGCCTGTAAATCAATGAATAATCATTATTGGCTTTCGACTTTTGTCTCTCGTCTTTCGACTGACAGTTACTTCACGCGGCGTTCCGGAATACGGGCTTTCTTACCGGTGAGGTCGCGAAGATAATACAACTTGGCGCGGCGCACTTTGCCATACTTGTTGATGGTAATGCTCTCAATGAACGGACTGTCCATCGGGAAAATACGCTCTACACCTACATTGCCCGACATCTTGCGCACGGTAAAGCGCTTCTTGTCTTGGCTGCCGGAGATGCGGATTACATCACCGCGATACTCCTGTATACGCTCTTTATTACCTTCCTTAATGCGGTATGCCACCGTCACGGTGTCACCTGCCTTGAATGCGGGAAACTCTTTTTTCTCGCCTGCGAATGCCTGCTCGGCAATCTTAATCAAATCCATTTTCGTACGATTTTTAATGGGTTAACTGAAAGAGTATACGCTATTTCTTTATTTTGCCAGAGACTCTTCCAAAATGCGGGCGCAAAGGTAATGCTATTTTCTGAATTGTGCAAATTTATTTTATCTCCATTCCGGAAATGTTGTATGTCCTGTTCTCTCTTACAATATATATATGCCCGTCAATCATCACTTTCTGTGCAGTGGATGTGCTGCTGCAAATGGCTTCCACAGCATCCGTCTGCTCTTCTTCCTCAAAAGGATTCCACTCGTCTGTACCTTTGGTGAAGTTCAAAAGCCTGATGGCAGTCCCGTCGGGCAAAGTCGGTTCGGTCAGCACCGTCGCCCAACTTACGCGACTTGACGAGTTGTCAACACCGGCCTGCTCTATAGTGCCGTATTCATACGAACGCTCCGAACCGCCTGACACTAATCCGTCGTTCCAGCCGGCTGCTGTAATAAGCGAACTGCTTCCGTTGGCCTCTACTGTGGTGTTGAAGAATACGGTCTCCGCATTCTTGTCCCACGGACGACCCCAGTAGCCTGGCTTGGCGCTTTCCGTCTCAACCATGTCAACTCCCGGCGCCGCGGAAGTAATAGTGCAGTCTTTGAACAGATAACCGCGTTTCCCGCTACTGGTCTTGCTCGCAGTCAGATAAGCCACATCATCTTTATGAGAAGTTACCAACATGGCAAGTTGGGTATTGCGTACTGCCAGTGTCATGCCGCCGAAGATGTAGTCACATGCTCCGTTCAGTATGCCGCCGTCCACTGCCACGCGCACATCGTTGTCGCCATACAGGGCATCCTGACGGCCTATGATGCGGCAGTTCTTCAATAAACCACGGTCACTCCCCTTGGCAAAAGCCAAAGCACAAGCGCGCTCGCGATATGAACGGTCCTGAACATCAGTATTGCCCTCCGCTGTCGGACGAACACCCTTCGAACCGGCACCTTCCTCTACAATGTCCTCACTCTCCTTCTTCGAGATATACTGGTTATAGGAGTTCTCAAAGATAATGTTTTCTGCTGTGAAGTTCTTGCCGTAAACCACTACGGTCGAGTTCCAATAGGTCGTGCTGCTGCCGCCGCCGTTCTCCACAGAGTAATAGCCGTTCTCTTTGTTAACCCGTAAGGTGCGCTCGTCCCATTTGTAATCACTGTTCATCGAGTAGTAGTTATAGCCGTGTCCGTAGTATGAAGTGATGCGCACTGCATTCGCGTCAATGTTCACACCGCCGTCCTTCACGGCTATGCCGGGGGTGGAGGACGCATTCTTCAGCGTGATGTTGTTCACGCGTATCCTAAGCATCTCCTCATAGTTGCCCGGCTCTATCAGTACGGTCACATATTGGTCGTCTGTCCGTTTCATCTGGGCTATGGCATCCAAGGCCGCGTTGATGGTCAGGTAATCTTTGTCCGGGCCTACCGTTATCGTCTCCCTGTATTCAGCCACCGGTGTAACGCTGATGCTGTTGATGTAGCATGTGCCCGTGGCGTTGATGCTCACTGTTCCCGCAGCACCATTGTAGGTGTAGGTCAAGGCATCTATCTGACTCGTACTGCCTGTCGAGGCGTCACCCAACACCGTCTCGCCTATCTTCAGATGATACTCATAGCAGGCATTTACGGTGATAAGGCTGTTGCCGCCTACAGGTACAACTATCATCGCCCCGTTGCCGGCATACAAATAGGTGTTGTTGTGCGATTTGCAACCTGTGAACTGCAGAGTCTTGTAGTTATAGGTCGAACCCGTGTTCGTATAGCCGCCGTTTGTAAAGTCGGCATCCGTGAATATCCACTCATGAATGTCGGCTGTGAAGTCAATCTGCTTGCTCAATGCCGCACCTTCCACTCTCAGATTCGAGGTCAGAAGCTGGGTGTAGATGCCCGTATTGCTTACTTTCACTATATACACACCGTCACGCAGACTAATGCCCTCAGGCCCCGTATATTCATATACATATTCGTCATCAAGGCGTGTAAAGGTGAACTTGGCGGCTGCAAGGTCTGTTAGAGAAGCACCTGTCGGAACTATAGTCACTGCATAACATGGTTTGGCACTGAAGGCTATATCCTTGCCCGACTCGTCTGCCGAGGCGCTTATCTGGCTTATGCCTATCGCATAGTCGTTCACATTGAGGGCGGTTACGCTATAGGTTACACCCTTCTCCAATATCAGAGAATAGGTGCCGGCACTACGGTCTATAGTCAATTCCGGAATATATATCTTCCCTTCGGGCAAACCGAACTCCAGTTCCACCTGCTGCAATGCCTCTGAAGACAGACCGGTTATACTGCCCGACACACTTACAAGCTCTACGGCTTCTATCGTAATATCGTATATCTGGTCTGTAGAGGTGAAACTTATAGGATTGGCGGAAGAAACCACAAATCCGTTGGCATCCTTCAGCGATACCTGATAATCGAAGTTCAACGCCAACTCTACAGAGTAGGCGCCTGCCGAAGGTGTGACCTCCGTCACGGCTTGGGTACTCAGGTTAGTGAATTGTAGCCCGTAGTCCGAAGGTATCTCTGCCGGTGCGGTTATTGTACCGCTCAATGTGCCCTTCTGAACAGGTGTCCTCACAATGCGGGCCACCACCAGTTTCTCGTCCAAACCGTATATCTTGTGCTTGCCGCTCTCACCTGCATAGTAGGTCAACTTCTCTATCTTTGCTGCGGCAGTGTAAGTAAACTGCGTCTTCCCTTCGCTCGGCGATTGTACCTCATAAGTCTCCGCTCCGCCGTTGGAACCTACATAATACTCTATCTTGTCACCTGCCTGATACTCTTGCTCGATATACACTCCGGGAGTCGAACCGGCATTGGAGTATATGTAACCCTTATATTCTACATTGTCGGCATCCTTCAGCGACTTCTCGTCATATCGGGTGATGGCGGTATTCGTAGTGCGGAGACGGTGATTCGTTTTGCCTGCACCGTCGAAACGCAGATTCACACCCTCCGATGCCGTAAAACTGCCAATGGAGTTGCCGCTGGAACCGGAAGTGACATCCCCGGTGTACCATGAGTTAATCTCACTCACGCTCAGCATGTTCTGATACTTCGTCTCATCCAATTGCTCGGCACCGAAGTCCCATACTTGTGCCTTCTGGGCATACAACATTCCGCTTAATGCCAATGTTGCCAATAGTAAAGTCTTTTTCATGTGTGTGTTAAATTTAGGGTTGTTTCTCAGAAAGCAAAAATATACCGTATATTTCTATGCTATGTGTATTTTTTGACGGATTAGGTAGCCGGCCGCACTACGCGCATTTCGCAACGCACACAATCAAACTCTAACCCGAACAACTGCTTGCCCGACCGTAAATAGCGTGGCTCCGCAAAGCTCCTGTCCGTTCTTGCCTTCCTGCACATACCCATCTCATGCAAAATACAGTATCTGCAGGTCATCAACACCTGTTGCTTCTCGCCCTGCCAATCATCCTCCTTCGGGTTCTCGGTCTGTCCAGTCCCGTTGTCTCCCCGGATTGTGGAAAAATCTTCACTCTCCGTCAAACTCCGCCGCCACGCATTCAAGGTCGATGCAGGGATAAAATAGGGCTGACTCGTCTCTGTCCTCACTTCCCGTGCTTCGTATATCGTGTTCCCCAGTTTGCTCAGCTGCAAGCGTATCTGCTCCGCTGCAAGCGCCGCCTGTCGGGCTGCCGTCTTCTCAGAGGCAAACTCCCTTTCCTTGTCGCCTATGCGCAGCCGGAAACCGTCTTCCGTTTCCGTCAGTACTATGTCCACCGGCAGTTTCCTGCATATTCGCGAGTTCTCCACTCGCTGAAGAAACTCCTTGTCATAATTCCTGTAAAGCCTGCTCCCCGCAACGGCATCCGGCATACGGTTCGGATATATTCTCATGCCGTCAACCCTGTTTACCATAAAACCTTTGTCACCATAGCACAAGCCGTCTCCGCTGTGTAGCATTGAAGAATCCCCTCTGTCATCGTAAGCAACCTCTATATAGTCCTCCCCTGATCTTCTGACCACACCTACCGGCTCGCCTGTTGACTTTGGCGTCTCCCAATTCGCCATCTCATAGGTCCGCTCGTGCAGAAAATAATCTGTCGCCCCGCGGTGAAAGGTCTTCTCCGGGTGAGGCTCGAAATCATAATGTATCACACCGCTTGACGACTTCCCGTAACGACCGTCCGACGACTCGAACAGCCTGTCTAACAGTTGGCGATAGTATGCCGTCACATTTCTTACATACACCTTGTCCTTCAGCCTCCCTTCTATCTTCAGTGTCGTCACACCCGCATCAAGCAACTCCTTCACATACATGCTCCTGTCCATGTCTTTCAGCGATAGCACATATTTGCCGTGCACTAATTCCCTGCCGTCTTTGTCCAGCAAATCATACGCCTGGCGGCACATTTGGGCACACCGACCCCTGTTGGCACTCCTGCCGCACACCTGCTCGCTCATGTAACATCTGCCGGAATAACTTACGCACAAAGCACCGTGTACAAATGCCTCCAATTCCACCGTTGTCGCTTTCCGTATGGCTGCAATCTCGTCTATACCCAACTCCCGGGCTAACACCACACGCTTGAAACCGTCCCGCTCCCTCGCTTGCACATCCTCTGCTGTGCGATTGTCACACTGGGTCGAGGCATGAAGACGGATAGGGGGAAGGTCTTCCTGTAGCAAACGCAAGTCCTGCACTATCAATGCATCCGCCCCCGCTTCATACAACTCCCAAGCCAACGCCGACGCTTCACGACGCTCCGAATCGGTCAGCAGCGTGTTCAGAGTCACTAATACTTTGGCATCAAACTGATGCGCATAGCGGCACAACCGGCCTATCGACGACACACTGTTGCCGGCTGCGGCACGCGCACCGAACTTCGGAGCACCGATATACACCGCATCCGCACCCGCATCTATCGCGGCAATACCCGTTTCTATGTCCCTTGCCGGAGCAAGCAACTCAATCTTCGTCATCGTAACACTTCTGAAATAAACTATCTGCCTGCAAAGATACAATTTTTTTTCCTAATACCATCCCCTCTTACCCCTATTCTTGTAATCTTACAACTATAACCATATTAAAATCAGCTGATTACCATGTCTGTTAACGCAAAAAACCGCTGTAACTCTCTCATAATCAGTATAGGCAAACATAAGATAAACATAAGATGAACATAAGATGAACATAA
>CAJOPG010000114.1 GCA_905236355.1 Paludibacteraceae bacterium
GATCATGAGTATCAGGCGGATATTACCGTCTGCTTTGTTGACCATGAGTATCAGGCAGGTTGGCGTAATAATGACAAGAAACACCTCTTCTACAAAAAGAAGAACTGATTACTATACATATCTCCTGTTGTGATGGTATGATAGTAAAATATCGTAATTACCACAAACATAGCGGCATTGCAATTGCAAAGTCGCTTGTTTTTATAAGAGGTTTGTGCTATGTAGAAATGCGGAAAGCAGTAAGTAAGAACAAATAAAAAAACGGCAGATGTTGGCAGAGCCGGTGTCCCTCGCATTCGTAAAGAAATTTGCAACGACCGATACCGCTCTGCTAAATCGCAAGGCGACTCCGCCCCCACTCTCCCATGGGATGTACTATGTTAGCGTCCCGCGGGGTTGGCGACACATAATACGAAAATCTTGACAGCTAAACAGTTGCCGTTGTTTGTTTCATAGCATACAACGCAGCTCCATATGCGCCCATGAGTTCGGGGATATCGGAGAAAGTGAGGTCGGTTCCGGTCATGCGTTCCAGCGCACGGACGACAGAATGATTGCGCATCGTGCCGCCTTGTACCACGATAGACGAACCGAGGTCGGCTACAGATTTTAGTTTGAGCACTTTGTACAGGCAGTTCTTGACAACCGAATAACTGAAACCGGCGGCTATGTCTTCCACTTGCGCTCCCTCGCGCATCGCCTGTTTGACTTTGGAGTTCATAAAGACAGTGCACCTCGTACCAAGATCGCAGGGATGAGCGGCAAAACATGCCTTGTGTGCGAAATCTTCAACAGTGTAACCCAGTTGGTTGGCAAAAGTCTCAACGAACGAGCCGCAGCCCGACGAACAGGCCTCGTTAATCTCAATACGGCGGATAGTGCCGTTGTCCACCCAGATAGCTTTCATATCCTGTCCGCCGATGTCGAGCACAAACGAGAGATTCGGGTTGAGTGCCCTCGCACCCATGAAATGCGCCATGGTCTCCACTACGCCGTAATCAAGCGAGAACGCAGTCTGGAGCAACGACTCGCCATAGCCGGTGGCACATGAAGCTGCAATACGCACATCACCAACGGTCTGTTTCATCCGTTGTAGCGCATCGGTAAACGTACGGAAACTGTCGCCGTGATTGCGTTGGTAGTCTGAATAAACCAACGCTCCTTCGGTATTGAGCAGCACTATCTTCGTCGTTGTACTGCCGCTGTCCACACCAAGGAAATAATCCGTGTCCGTCACTTCAGCCCGTGGCACGGCGTGTGTCTGTTTGCGCTTGAGCCAGGCGGAATATTCTTCTTCGTTGGCAAACAATTGCGGCAACCGCGCCGAATAATCCGCTTCTATACGCTCAGGCTCCTCTATTTGTTTTTGCAAATCACTTAATGCAACCGTTTTACCTTCTTCGCCGGTCTGCAACGCACAGCCGATTGCAGGAATGATTTGCGCATCGTCCGGAATGATGCAGTCGCTTTCGTCCAGATGCAGCAACCTCAGAAAAGCCTTGCTCAGTTCGGGCAGGAATGCGAAGGGACCTCCGCAGTAGAACAGTTTGGGGCGGATGTCCATTCCTCGTGCCAGTGAGCCGATAACTTGCGTAGCTACGGCGTGAAAGACTGAAGCGGCAATGTCGGCCTTGCTCACATTACGGGCAATGAGATTCTGGATGTCGGTTTTAGAGAACACCCCACACCGGGAGGCGATAGGATAGATAGTGGTCGATTGTTCGGCAAGGCTGTTCAACTCGGCTGTTGTTACGCCCATAAGTGACGCAGTTTGGTCAATGAAAGCACCCGTTCCGCCTGCACACGAGCCGTTCATACGGATATCGGGTATCTTGCCGTCCTCAAAGAATATCATCTTGCTGTCCTCACCGCCCATATCAATGAATGTCCTTACATTAGGATAGAGCGTCCTAATCGTGCGAACCGATGCCACAACTTCCTGAGTGAAAGTCAACCCGAGTCGTTCCGCAAAGCCCATCCCGACGCTGCCGGTGACAACAATCTGTAACGCACACTCCCCTACCCGCTCGCCAAGGGCGTGCAGTATCTTTCGTGCCGTATTAAGCACATCGGCATTGTGGCGGCGGTAGTCGCGAAAAAGCAGACGATGTGCATCGTCCAACAACGCCACTTTCATGGTGGTCGAACCGATATCTATGCCTAAATTATATGTTCTCATGCTTTGCGTTGTTTACAAGAAAATGAAGGCGGTTGTAAATGTTGGCATCGCTGGTGGAACTGTCGAAATCAAGAAACAACATGTTCACATGCGGATAGATGCTTCTCAGTTTTTTCTCTATACCTTTGGAGATGATATGGTTGGCGATGCAGCCGAAGGGTTGAAGCGAGATGATGTTGCTCACACCGCTCTCCGCCAGATGACATATCTCGCCGGGTAACATCCAGCCCTCGCCGAAATCCGCAGCGGTGGAGATGACTCGCTTGCTCAACTGCGCTATCTCGAATATGTCGGATGACGGACGGTAGAAGGGATATACCTTGCACGCGCGGTCATACTGCTTTGTGACGCGGCGTATGTAGCGGTAAAAGAGGTCGGTCAGCCAGACCGGAATGGTTTCTTGTTTGATATGAAGTTCACGGTTGGCATGGCGACTGACAAAGGAGGTGGAGAAGAAATCCATAATACTCGGCGGCACCACTTCCACACCCTCTTGCAACAACCAGTTGACGACATTCTTATGCGAGAACGAGTTGTATTTGACATATATCTCGCCCACCAGACCGATTACCGGCACTTGTTTGTCCGGATCGATGATACTCGCAAAATCCGAAGACGCCTGTTCTATCAAACCGAGCAGTTGGCTTGGACGGTTCGCACGGATGGCATCGCTGCCCTGACGGATATATGCTTCTCTCAAATGTACGGCACTTGTCACGGCAGCCTCACGGCGGCGCACGGCAGCCGAGTGGTAGAGCTTGTTCAGCGCATCAGCGTATGCCATCGTGTGAACAGCAATGCGTGTCAGTTTGCGCCATTCAATACGGAACCCGGGTTGGTCGTTCTCCACACCTTCGCCTGTAGCCATCGACAAAAGCGGCACATCGGCATATCCGGCTTGAACCATGGCATTCTTTATCAGCGAATAGTAGTTCGTTGCGCGGCATTGCCCACCTGTCTGGGTGATGATGACGGCAGTGTTTTTGAGGTCATAACGACCGCTATTCAAGGCATTCATGATAGAACCGATGACGATGGTGGCAGGATAGCACACATCGTTGTTTGCGTACCTTAACCCTGCTTCCGCATCCTCCTGATTGCCCATCGGCAAATTCACAAAACGATAGCCGGCCAACTCGAAAAAAGCCGGCAGGAACTCCGAATACCCTTCCGCAAAATATGGGGCTAAGATGGTCTTTCGACGGTCCTCTTCTACAAACGGGCGCGTTGTCAAAAACGGTTTCGGGTTTTGGTACTTGGCACTTAGTCCCTCGGTCTTTGTCGTTGACTCAATCAACGACCTCACCCTCAACTTGAGCGAACCGATATTGTTCACATCGTCTATCTTGAGAATGGTCAGGTTCTTGTGATAGCGCCCGAGTATGGCTTGCACTTCATCCAAGATAAAGGCGTCCGGTCCGCAACCGAAAGAAGTCAGTTGAACCATGTGCAGCCCGGAGTAGTCATTCGTGCCGACGAAATACGCCGCCTTGAATATGCGGTTCGGGTATGCCCATTGCGTCACAGCGTTCAACTCGCCATACACTTTCTCCCCACTGTGAATAGCCGCATGTTCGGTAATCACATCCACACCCATTTCCGCTATCGCATGAGAAATCTTATGCTCTATCAGCGGGTCGGTGTGATAGGGTCTTCCGGCCAACATGATTACCATCCGCCCTTCTTCCTTAGCACGCGCCAAGATTTCCTGACAGCGGCGCTCCAAAGTCTCTATATATCTTTTTTGCGCGCATATAGCCACCTCTACCGCTTTCTTCGCCTTGTGAGAAGGCACACCCAATGTACCCAAATACTCAATGCAAGAAGCCGTCAGCATCTGCTCGTTCTGAAACGACACTACAGGGGCATCAAGCGGAATCCCGTAGTTGCGTTCAGGGTCAATACTGCTCTTGAGTACATCCGAATAGGCGGAAACAATAGGACAGTTGAACGAATTGCAACTTTGAGCATCCTCCTTCTGTTCAAACACCACAAACGGATAGAAAATGCGGTCCGCCTTTTTCTCAATCAAGTCCATCACATGCCCATGCATCAGTTTCGCCGGAAAACAGATATTGTCCGCCATAATGGTCTGAACGCCCTTCTCGTACATTCGTACCGTCGAACCACCGGAAAGTATTGCCTTTATTCCGCATTCCGCAAACAGCGTCCGCCAGAACACCCAGTTCTCATAAATCCCCAGACCCCGCGGCACTCCAATAGTGATTTGTCCTGCAGCGTCAGTCCTCATTGGCTGCAAGAACAATAATTTATATTTCTCCTGCAGCATATTGACGCCCTTGGCATGGCTCTCCCGCTGCGAAGAATAAATCTTCTCGCAGTTGTTCCCGCTGGCAAAAGTCTTTCCGTTTGCAAATGTGAATGACTTCACTTGGCAGTGGTTCTCGCATCCCTGACACACCTCGTTCCGCGTGGTGTAACTATTCGCTTCTATTAGTTGGCTTAATTGCATACTTCCGAAATCGACGCCAAAAGTACTGCTTTTTGCTAATATCTTAAAGAGCAATATAGCGGTATTATTGAGCAATTTTTACGAAAATATACATTTTTCAGACACAAAAACTTCTATAAACCCGAAGCAACTGCATCAAAACATCCGTACAATCCCCAACCGACCCCATACAATATGCATACAATTGGGTAGCAGTATCGGTACATCATCAATACATCATCAAAGGATCAACCATACATCAAAAGCCCATATAGACCCCCGACTGAAGGCTGACGGAAAACTGTTGCAATTGATAGTGAAAACTTGTAGGTCGCTTCCTTGCCTTAGCCCCGTCATCCGGACAACCGCATCAAAAAATGCTTTTAACCCAAATCAATAGAGGCCCTGAGCCCCTCTTGGGTTCTTCTTAACCTATATGGAATCTATGCAATGACTATCAGATACTTATTGTATCTCTACAAAAAACTGTTATATTTTGGGGTCCGGTTGCCTTATTCTAATTCAGAAATATTTTGTAATTTTGCACTTGATATGGAATCACAGATAGGTTTGGAATTATGTACGGCAGGTACTGCAAAAGTACTGACCGTCAAAGGGCAATGTACAATCACGGCAGGGACACTGATGATTCATTCGCCGGTGTTCCCGATGTTGGAACAAAGCCGAAGTTCTGACTACACCTCCATCGTGCTAAGAGAAAGCATTGAGAATATATACTCATTCATCGCATCTAATGTAACCTCACCGCAGCAGATTTATTCCATTATGCCGTTTGTACACCTGTCCGATGAGCAGCAGGTCTATTTCCATAACTGTATTGAGCGTATCCGAGCCAAAGAGCAACAACTCGCATACACAAACCACCCCGTGCAGCGAAAGATGCTCGTTTCTATAATTACTATGCTCAAGCAAGAAACCATGCTGGAACACGCATTCCTCTTTATGGATCAACTGCTCCATACGGATGCAACCCCTTCTCACAAACGCCAAGTGCTAATCACTTTCCTATTGGCACTCAATCAGGAGTACAAGCAACATCGCACCGTGCAGTATTATGCCGACAAACAAGGACTTTCACCGCGGCATTTTGCGGACATCATCAAACAGGAATCCGGTTATACCCCGATGGAGTGGATTAACATGGCAACCATCAATCAGGCAAAATACCTATTGCGTCAACCGGATATCTTGGTTAAGCAGGTGGCAGACGAACTGGGTTTCCCCGAGCAGTTCACCTTTCGCAAGTATTTCAAATCCCACACCGGACAATCCCCGACGGAATACCAGCAAACACACAAATAGATGTTATAGCACTGAAACGACTTTTTGATATAGCCGCCGCTTCCCCTTGCTATAATCATTATCTCACCCCGGAATCGCTCTAAAACAACAAATAAATTTGCATATCTGCAAAAAATGAGTATCTTTGCGCCAAATTTTAGAAAACTGACAAGGAAATAGCAAATTGCTGACTAATCTATGGTTCGCAACATACATACATACATACATACATGGGCACGCCCGAATGTCAGAAATGTAAGTAGCAATATCAATGTATATTCAACCGACTTCAAGAGCGGCAGAGACATCGTGTCTCTGTCGCTCGTTGTATAATATTATGCCAAGACCTGTAAAGGCGTTAGAGCAGGAAACTAAGTTCATCTACCTATGAAAAAACTATTTCTGTCAATCTTATGCGTAGTCACAACAACTATGACCATTGTGGCACAAGAGTCCTGGCAATTAGGCTTGCCGGCAAACAGCAACCAACCCAAGCCGACCAAAGTGGCAGAGACTGTCAGTTACAAAGCTGACATCTATATGGACAACAAATTCTCTCAGAAGGAATACTATGACTCCAAAACGAAGACAACCGCCTCAGAACCTGCACCCGGCAGTTTCGAGTCGCCTATGTTGATGCAGATTGACAAAGAAGCGGGGAAAGGTACAATCTATATGCTTGATCCTGATTCCAAGACATACACGAAGTTCGTTGTGAATAAAGCAACCAATGCCCCGACTTCTGAAATTACATTTGTAGTGTACAAAGACCGCTGGTGTTCGTATAACGGCAGTTTCTATGTGGATGCAGAAACAGGAATAACCCTGCGCGACAACTGCTCACACACAGAGACCGTCAACATTGTATTAGGCGAGCAGCCCGAAGAGAAATTTCTGATTCCTGACGGCTATACAGAAAACAAGTTTTAATATCATAACCACAAAATTTCACACTTATGAAGAAAGTATTTATTGCACTATGTGTGCTTGCAAGCACAATGATGATTGCGTCTTGCTCCAAAACAAACGCTCAAAAGAGCACGTCTGCTAATGTAGAAGTCGCAGCAAGCGATGTATCTCAAAAACTGGCAGCCATGCCGCAGAATGTGGAGATTGTCTTTGTTACCAATGAGGTCGATTCTTTCCGCTTGGTGAAAATAGGCAACGACTGGCTCGTGAAGACATGGTCCGACCCCGATGTAAGCTCGCGTGTTACATATACATATTTCAAAATCGACAGAAATGGTTCTATTCTGAATTTTGCCGAGAAGAAAAACAATGGCAAATGGAGTGTATCGCCGGTCATAGACCCTGAAACAGGTAAAAATTATACTATGGCAGATGCGATTGAATACAGCGACTTCAATGAACTGTTCAGTGCATGGTTTGATATGGATGAAGATAGTGGTGTGCACCTGAATAAAGATTTCCGGCCGAATGGCGAGAAAGTTAAAATCTGTGGCATAGAATGTATTGTATATACCAACGAGAATGACTCGCACATCTTTGCTGTCTCCGAACCTACCAAATTGGTATTCATGATTGACTTGCCTGCTTCCGAGCGTATTAACCGCCCGTTGGAGGTGATTAACTATAACACGAAGGTCACTGCCTTTGAGATTCCCCTTCCGTAAAGAAGCTCCTTGCTAAACACGACCATATACATCGCTGCATCCGACGCATAATTCACATGAGAATAGTATGCAAGTTATGAAGTATTTCTTGTTAAACATGGCAATGTAAATCGCTACATCCGGTGCATAGTTTACCGGGAAAACCTTGCTCTTCCTGGTTTGTACAAAAAAACAAGAAACCTCACCATCTGAATGAGGTTTCTTGTTTGGATGAGGCTTCTTGCCTTTGTGAGCCACTGGGGGGACTCGAACCCCCGACCCACGCATTACGAATGCGTTGCTCTACCAACTGAGCCACAGTGGCAAGACACTCCCTACAACCTACTAATCACTTGCTACCCGACATTACTTCCAACCAAACATCACCTTCAAACAAGTTAAGTAGACTTTCAAAAAGTGGGTGCAAAGGTAATATAAGTTTTTTAATTATACAAACTGTTTGGGGCATTTTTTTGATAGGAAGAAGAAACACCCCCATTATTCCCTTGTATATCTCACCAAACAATCGTACCTTTGCACCGCTTTTCAGTATGGCAAGACTCTGCTACATATTGCTTTTCCTGCTGAATATCGGCTGGCAGACATTCAAGCCCGAATCTCAGCCGACCTGTGAATCAGCTGCCGCTGATTGCTCTTTTCAGCAAACGGATTACATGAGTCTTGTCGGCATTCAAGGCGAGCAAATCATCTGTTTCGGCGGGTGCAACATCAACTCGTCTGTACCCACACATTATAGCGGCAACCATGAGCGCGTCTCGTTCGGAAAAAACAGAACCCGAACGAGTTATCTGCGCCACATGCTGCATCATTGTCAATCGTATTTTATTGTTTATCGTGGCGAAGGGAGGCACGAAACGGCACCTTTCTGCACCGATGTCGCGAGTGCATACTATGTCTATGCCCTCCGCCGTCTTTTGTGTTAGTGTTTGGGGAAGTATTGATATATCGGAATCGCGGTATATCGACATAACCAAATAACTATCAACACAAAACACATCAATAAAATATGTTTCTATCATGTTTTTCCAATCCTATTGTATTAGGACTTTTTCTTGTTGTCGGTTTCGCACTGCTTGTCAAAGGTGCCGACTGGTTGGTTGATGGTGCGTCAAGTTTCGCCAAACAATTAGGTGTCACCGACCTCGTTATCGGACTGACCGTTGTCGCATTCGGCACGTCCATGCCGGAGTTTGTCGTCAATATGGTCTCCGTTGCAGACGGCGCAACCGACCTTGCCATAACCAACATCCTTGGCTCGAATAGCATCAATACCCTTGTTATTCTCGGATGTTCCGCACTCGTCTATCCGGTTGTGGCACAACGGGATACTATCCGCATTGACATTCCGCTGAATATACTTGCGGGCGTTATGGTGGCGGCTTTTGTGCTTGTCACAATGCCTTTCGAAACTTTCAAAGGCTTGTCACGCATAGAGGGCATGACGCTTCTTACCATCTTTGCCGCATTCTTAATCCACACCGTCCGTACCGCAAAGCAGGATGTACCCGCACAAGACAACACTGCCGCATTACCCTTGTGGAAATGTATGTTACTTGTGCTGCTTGGACTGGTATGTCTCGTTGCAGGCGGAGAGATGATTGTCAAGAGCGCAACAACCGTCGCCCGCCGGTTCGGTGTAGCGGAATCCGTTATCGGACTGACCGTTGTGGCACTCGGTACATCGTTGCCCGAACTGGCGACATCCGTGGTGGCGGCGTTCAAGCGCAATAGCGACATCGCAATAGGCAATGTGGTGGGAAGCAATATCTTCAATGTGTTTTTTATCTTGGGAACAAGTGCTTTAATCAAACCATTGCCTGTATATCAGAACATCGAAACGGATATATTCCTTACCGCTTTCAGCGCGGCACTGGTCTGGCTGCTGCTGATAATCAACAAGAAGCGGACAATAACCCGTTTCGGCGGAGCCGTTATGCTGATTGTCTATGCGGCATATCTGACTTACAGGCTGATAACTAACTAATTATTTTAACCCCCATTTTGGTCTGATGACCGATTTGGACTTAACAAACGTATTTATGGAAAACGAAAATTTAGACTTGCGCACTATCGTAGCGCAACACCAAGACATAGCACTCCGCAAACAACTCTTCGGTCTGCTCTCCAATCTGTATTACACCCCCACCGGCAGCAAATTGGTTTTCTGTCAGAAGTGCTATGCACCAAAGTACCTGCCCGAGTTGAAGGAATTATTTGAGAAAGCAGACAACTCTATCGTGCAGCGTGCGGTAAATAGTGCGCCTTTCAAGGAGTTCATCAACGGTAATCTCTGCCTCGAAACATTCCACTCGAAGGACAGTCAGTTCGCCGCCATACGCCTGCGGCAGTTCGCCTCTTTGCAGTACAATCCGATTACCGACGTGCGTTTCTTCACCGGTGCTACCGCCCAAGCCGTCTGCCGCCTGGCAGACCTGAAATAGTGCTACAGCATTTGCCCTAAAAAAGCAAATACACAGACAACGGGTCTTTGAAAAAATCAGAACAGATGATACTCTGAAAATATCTGGTGCAAAAACCTATCTGGTACAAAGACCTATAGGAGCCATCTGACTCGGAAGAAGGCAATCCCCAAGCAGGCTTGCCTTCTTTTCGTTTCCCCGGCAGACTTACCATCTTTCGTCTCTTGCCTCGGCTGCC
>CAJOPG010000115.1 GCA_905236355.1 Paludibacteraceae bacterium
GCAGAAGTTGAATAAACCTTAACTGTTTTTCTCAAGAAAAGGCTACTCACAACGGGTAGCCTTTTCTGTTATCTATAACTATAACTATAACTATAACTACGGGTACTCCTAAGAATGCCCGCTGTTGAAATCTTCTTTCTATGACTTTCCGATGTGCCTCGTAAAATTGTTTTCTCAGTTTGGAATTATTTTTGTAACTTTGCCCCCAAATATGCAAAAGCATAAAATAAGGAAACCGCAAAGATAAATATGATTGAAAAAATAATATCCGACAATATGAAAAAAATCTTGTTATTAGCAGGGGCGCTGTGCTGGACATTGAATGGTATGGCGCAAAAAGTAGATGATAGCGAAGTGTTGCTCACTATCAACGGAAAGCCTTCCACGGTAGGCGAATTTATGTATATCTATCAGAAAAATAATCAAGAGACAAGTCTTGAGAAAAAGTCGCTTGATGAGTATCTCGACTTGTTCGTCAATTTCAAACTGAAAGTGGAGGCTGCTGAAGAACTGGGTATCGACACCACCGAATCTTTTAAAAAAGAACTGGCAGGTTATCGCAGTCAGGCCACACCAAAATACATGACAAGCAAAAAAGCGGAAGAGGCCGCTCTTGATAAGGCATATCGCCGCTCTGTTGTGGACAGACGAGTGAGCCATATCGCCTTGCGTTGCCCCATGAATGCTACCGAAGAAGAGGAAAACGCAGTGTTGCAACGCATCAACGAAGCACGCAGGCGAGTTACCACCGGTCTGCCCGTAGTGCAAGGTAAAGGCAAAAAGGCAAAAACAGTGCAGGGACCGGTCGAAGACTTCAATGCTGTGGCAGTAGAGGTCTCTGACGACCCATCAGTGGTAGATAATCGGGGATATATAGGTTGGGTCCGCCCATTCAGATTCGTCTATTCCTTTGAAGAGGCTACCTATAACACACCGGTAGGAGAAGTGAGTGAGGTGTTCCGTACACCCTACGGATTCCATATCTTGAAGGTGGAAGCCGAAGAACCTCATTGTGAAATACATGCAGCGCATATTATGAAAATGACCCCCCGCGGAAATGATTCCATAGCGGCACTTGCTAAGTCGCAGATTGATTCGCTATATCAATTGGTACGCTCCGGAGCTGACTTCGCTCAAACAGCAATGGAAAACTCTGACGACAGAGGGTCTGCTATGCGTGGTGGCGACCTCGGATTCTTTGGCAGAGGACAAATGGTACCCGAGTTTGAAGAGGCCGCATTCGCATTGCAGAACACGGGCGATTTGTCGGCTCCAGTTAAATCACAATACGGTTGGCATATCATCCGTCTTGAGGATAAACGCAATGCACAGTCGAAAGAAGAATTGGCAGAAACTCTTACACGTCAGATACAGCGCTCTGAGTATAAAAAAGAGATAGAGCAGGCCTTTATTGATGAACTCAAATCTGAATATGCCTTCTCGGAAAATGCACAGACATTGCAGTCGGTATGCAACGCCGCCGAAAAACAAGGTAGGTTGGATTCACTCGTGCTGGCAGAAGACGCTGAGGCCGAATTGTTTTCCTACGGAACAGAAACCCGCACCCGGGCCGATTTCCTCACATGGCTTGCTGATAACGCACAAACACAAACAATGGTGCTGAGCCGTGCTGTCAGAGAGAAATATCAGCAGTATGTTGCAGCAGAATTGCGCGCATACGAAGACGCCCGCCTGGAAGAAAAAAATCCTGAACTTCAAAACTTGATAACGGAATATCACGATGGTATATTGCTCTTCGAAGTGTCATTGCAGAATGTGTGGGACAAAGCCACTACCGATGTAGAGGGTATCTCGCGCTACTTCGCTCAACATAAAAAAGAATACACATGGGCTGAACCTCGCTTCAAAGGATATGTCGTCTATTGCAAAGATGCATCGGTGGCAAAGGCTGCCAAGCAGATTATCAAAACGGCTCAGGCTGACTCGGTGGCATCTTATCTGGACAACCGCCTGAATATTGATTCCGTCAAATATGTGCGCTTTGAAAAAGGATTGTGGAAAGCCGGCGACAACAAGGCAGTGGATAAATATGGTTTGAAAGTGAAAGGCGCTTCCTTCGAGCCTGCTGAAGAATTTCCTGTTGTATTCACTGTGGGTAAAAAGTTGAAAGGCCCCGAGGAATATACCGACGAGCGAGGACCCGTCACTTCTGCTTATCAGGACTATTTGGAGCAAGAGTGGATAAAAAGCCTTAAAGAAAAATATTCGGTAAATATCAATCCGGACGTGTTCTCAAAACTGAAAGAGTGAAACGACAATTCGTTTACATATCAGTCGTATGCGCTGTTGTCTTGGCTAATATGCTGACGCAATGGCGTGTATTGCGTTTTGACCTCACCTCCGATAAACGTTATTCTTTGTCATCTTCCACTCGGCAGATGCTAAAACAGACTGACGCTCCAATTAATGCCACTCTCTATTTGGCAGGGTCGCTCAATAGCGGTTTCCTGCGGCTTCAGAGTGCTACGCAGGATATGCTGAAAGAAATGGGAGTATATGCCGACATCAACCTGCGCACCATCAATCCTGCTGACCTTACAGAGGCGGAACAGGAACGACTGCAACAACAGTTGGCACGCTTGCAGTTTGTACCTACTGCCATCTATGAGCGCGACCGGCAAGGGAGGCAGATGCAGACAATAGTTTATCCCTATATGCGCCTGCAATATAAGGACAAACAGCAATGGGTGAGCCTGTTGGTGAACCAACGGGGACAGTCGGGGGCGGAAAATCTAAACAGCTCGATAGAATCATTGGAATATATTCTGGCAGAATCTATCCATCGTCTGCAGCAAACAGAGCGCAGTCAGGTGGTATTCTTGGAGGGACAGGGCGAATTGCCGGAACAAAATACAGCTGACATTCAACAAGCATTAGCACACTACTTTGATGTATATCGTGGGGCAGTGACGGATGATGCCTGCTGTCTCGACCCCTTCCGCTGCGTGATTGTAGCGGACCCGCAACTCCCTTTCTCCGAGAAAGATAAGTATATCCTGAATCACTATCTGATGCAGGGGGGCACCATCCTCTGGTGTGTCAATGGTGTGCAGTTTTCTTCTCAAGTACTTACGGATGCTGGCTTTACACCGGTTGTGGCGAATGACATCAACCTCACAGACATGCTCTTCCGTTATGGAATACGCATCAACTCCCATATCTTACAGGATGTGCAGTGCCTGCCCGTGCCGGTGGATGTCAGTCAAGACCCGGAACGCCCGCAGTATCAACCTATGCCGTGGTATTTCTCACCACTCTTGCTATGCAATTCCTCACATCCGGTTACACGCAACCTCACACAAGTGAATGCATTGTTCCCCTCCGATATCAGCTTGGTGGGGGAGGATGATGGTATAGAAAAGAATATACTGCTCCTGACAAGTAATGCTTCCCGCGTTATTCCCACACCGGGAGAGGTCGATTTAGGTAGCTTGAATGCTGACTTGAACGACTTCACCCATGCTTATATCCCTGTGGCGGCTTCGTTGGAAGGAGTCTTCCCCTCACTCTTTGCTCATCGGATGTGCCCGGAGGGAGTGGTGGACACGACAACTGCACAAACACAGTCTGTCAGAACCCGACAAGTGGTAGTGGCATGTGGAGCTGTACCACGCAATGAAATTCAGCAGGGACAGGTGTTGCCCGCAGGTTACGACCGCTACTCACACATGCAGTTCGGGAATCGTGACTTTATAGTGAATAGTGTCCTTTGGCTTATCGACGATAGCGGACTTATCAACCTGCGGCAGAAAACCATTCCGCTTCGTATGCTCAACGAAGCGAGTATCCGACAGAATATCATACTCTATCAACTGCTCAGCACACTTTTACCCCTATGCCTCTTGGCACTGACTGCCGGAGTCGTATGGCTGCTGCGCAAACAACGATATGCCCGATGAGAAGATATCTGACCATATTACTGCTATCTTCTTCCATGCTTGCCTTCGGAGACGAACAATATCTTTGGTGGGCGGAGCAACTTGCTCGTTCTCAAATGGCGCATAATCCGGAATTGTGGCAATCTGATTTTGTTAAAAAACCTAAGTGGGATTATACACAGGCGATTATTGCTAATGCCATGTTGCAGGTTTATAAGGCAACCGAAGATTCCACCCTACTGCAATATGTTCAGACTTTTGCTGACTATTTTATTCTTCCTGACGGCACCATACAACACTATCAGCAAGAGAAATTCAATATCGACCATGTAACGGGTGGCAATTTCTTGCTCACCTTATACGAACTCAACCCGAGACCTGAATATCTGAAGGCCGTCAACCTCTTGCGGGAACAGTTGCGGCGTCAGCCTCGCACCACTGAAGGCGGTTTTTGGCACAAGCAGATATACCCCCATCAAATGTGGTTAGACGGATTATATATGGCGGAGCCTTTCTATGCACGATATGCGGTGGAAAACCACAATGAGAATGACTTTGCCGATATAGCCCATCAGTTTCTACTGATAGACCGCCATACTTTAGACCATAAGACTGGCCTTAATTATCATGGTTGGGATGAGAGTCATGAGCAGCAATGGGCTAACCCGATTACAGGATGCTCTCCTAATTTTTGGAGCCGCTCCATAGGTTGGTATATGATGGCTCTGGTGGATGTGCTGGAACTTATGCCGCAGGACCTTCCGCAGCGCGATTCCCTTTTGCAGATATTGCAGAGAGAGAGCCGTGCACTGATGAAATATCGCAACAAAAAAAACGGTATGTGGTATCAGGTAACCAACATGCCCAAAGGGAAAGGCAACTACTTGGAAAGCACCTCCTCTGCTATGTTCTGCTACGCATTTGCCAAAGCGGCACGGCACGGCTGGTTGGAAGACAAGTATCTGCAATATGCTCGTCAGACTTTCAGCGGTATGATGCGTACCGTCATCCGCACTAACCCGGACTCCACATTGTCACTCACCAATTGTTGTGCAGTGGCAGGACTTGGCGGAAAACCCTACAGAGATGGCTCCTATCAATATTACATAGGTGAACAGGTGCGTGACGATGACCCCAAGGGCATCGGACCACTTATAATGGCGGCATTGGAACTCAGCAAAGCAGAGGCGGACATCGTGGTGGCAAAAGATGGTACAGGTAACTTCCGGACAGTACAAGAGGCTGTCAATGCTGTGCCGGACTACCGCAAACAGCGCACCATCATCCGTATAAAGAAAGGCATCTATCATGAGAAAGTAATTATCCCGCCTTCTAAACAACTTGTCTCACTCATTGGTGATGATGCGTCAACTACAGTCATCACTTTCTCTGCCTATGCCAAACAACCCTCGCCACTCTTCCCGCAAGAAACACTTGGAACATCCGGTAGTGCCACTCTCTATTGCGCAGCCGATGACCTGTATGTGGAAAATCTGACTATCAGTAATGCTGCAGGAGAAGGGAAAACAATCGGTCAGGCTGTTGCTGCGCACGTGAGCGGTGATAGAGTGGTGTTCAGCCGGTGTCGCTTCCTTGGTAATCAGGATACACTCTTCACTTATGAGGAGGGGTCGCGACAGTTCTACGACCATTGCTACATTGAGGGAACCACCGACTTTATCTTTGGATGGGCGATAGCAGTATTCTCCAAATGTGTACTGCATAGTAAAAAGAACTCCTACATCACGGCGGCATCCACGCCGCATGGGCAACGGTCAGGCTACACTTTCCTTGATTGTACGCTTACTGCAGACCCGCAAGTGAAAGAAGTATATCTTGGCAGACCATGGCGACCCTATGCACAAACCGTTTTCGTCCGCTGTCGCCTCGCAGAGCATATCCGCTCGGAAGGATGGCACAATTGGAATAAAGTCCAAAATGAAGAAACTGCCTACTATGCTGAATATAATAACTCGGGTAAAGGAAGCAATACAAGTAATCGCGTCGATTGGGCACACATTTTGACACAACAACAAGCAGAACAATATACACCATGGAACCTGTTGGAAGGAAACGATAGTTGGAATCCTTATCAAATAAGAATCTATTATAGGAGGAAATGATTATGAGAAAGATATTTATACTATTGACGGCACTCTGCCTTTCCGTAGTTTCATTCGCACAAAATGCAACATATCCGTTAGACACAATAGATGGTAAAGTCTATTATAAATATGCAGTGCAGAAATCAGAAGGACTATACCGTATCAGCAAAAATTTCAATGTGTCGCAAGAAGAACTTGTTAACTGTAATCCCGAACTGAAAAGTAGTGGACTAAAACTCGGACAAGTCATTCTGATTCCTTATGTGGAACAAATCGACTCTTCGCAATACATCGTACATGAGTTGCAACCTAAAGAGACTCTATATGGTTTGTCGAAGAAGTATGGGGTGAAGATAGCAGATATTCAAAAACTCAATCCAAAGACTTCTTTGTCAATGGGTATAGGCGAGCGCCTGCTCATTCCCGACAAAGATCAATCTGTAGCTACTGCTGCCCAACCAGTTGAGCAAGCAACGGCCCCCTCTCAGTCTGATGCCCCTGTTCCATCAGCAACCGTTGTAACAGATTCTGTCGCTGTAAGCGAGGCGCAACCCGCTGCGGTTATTGTAGCAACTGACACACTACAAGCGACTGCCGACTCGTTGACAACCGATACCCTCTCCCCTACGGCAAACTTGCCTATCCGCATAGCCTATTGTCTGCCCTTTATGACAAATCTGAAGAAGCGCGATGCCGCCACCGACCGCTTCGTCGAGTTCTATCAAGGAGCATTGCTTGCTATAGATGAGGCGCAAAGCAATGGACAACGCTTTGAGATATATGCCTATGATACCGAAAAAGGAGAAACTCGGATTCAGCATATTCTTACTGAACCGGCTCTGCGCAACTGCGATGTAATCATCGGACCGGCTTATCCATCCCAAATCGCATACGCCTCCGCTTATGCTTTTGAAAACCAGATTCCTGTAATCATCCCGTTTAGCGACAAGGTGGCGGACCTTGACCGCAACCCATATTTGTTACGCTTCAACTCTTCTGACCAGCAAAAGGCACAAGCGTTATGCCAATATATACATCAACAAGAGGGAACCCCCAACTGCTTGTTGCTGAATATAGACAATGCCACAACTTCATCCATGGTGAGCACTTTGTTGGAGGTGATGGAGGCTGAACGAATTGCATATACACAACTTGTTGAACCACAACTCAATGCCGACTCGCTTGCCCGGTTTCTCTCGAAGTCACAATCCAATATCATTATCTTCAACACAGATCGTTTTGCAGACGTTATGCCCTGTCTGCAGCAATTAGCACAACTCAAGAAATCATACAACATCAACTTGTTGTCATATTACTCTTGGGAGCAAAACAATGTAGATATCCCACAATTCTATACCTCCGTATTCCAGCCTTCTGCACTCATAAATCTGCCTCTCTTTGCATATAATGCCCGCTTCCGCCGAAACTTCTCAACCACAGTGCAGACCGAAACGCCCCGTTATGACATCTTGGGTTATGACATTACTTCATGGGTTATTCAGATGTTGCAACAACAAACCGATAGTCCGTTGCAAGAACGCATTCAGGCAGCAGACTATCAGGGACTCCAATCTGACATTCAGTTCCGTAAGTCGGCTGATGAAGGAGGTTATGAGAATGTAGCACTTAAGGTGATTACTAAATGAGACGCACTCTCTTTGTCATATTGATTGTACTTTGCACATACACCGTTGCTTGGGCGCAACCCCGTCTGCAACAGCCCGAAATTTATGTAGGTGCACAGGGTGGGGTGCTGGCATCAATGATGCAGTTCTCTCCGAAAGTGGCACAATCGGCTCTGCATCCTTATTTGGGAACCAATGCAGGTCTTGTCTTCCGGTATGCAGGGCATAAATATTGTGCATTACAGTTGGAACTCAACTATATGCAACGAGGGTGGTATGAAACCGATACCGATTATTCTCGACGGTTGGACTATTTGGAACTTCCCTTTCTCACGCATATCTACTTCGGCAAACGTTATCGCGGCTTCATTAATCTCGGTCCGCAGATAGGTGTTATGGTGCATGAGGAAGGGAAGAATGAGCCCGCAGAGAGCAAACCGCAATATCTGGCTGTTGATCGCCGATTCGATTGGGGTATTGCTGCCGGTATAGGCTTTTATGCCAGAACAGTAGCCGGAACATGGCAGATTGAGGCACGTTTTAACTATAGTTTTGGCACCGTGTTCGACAATCGGAAAGCGGATTACTTCGACAATTCCAACCCTATGAACCTTAGTCTTAACTTCGCCTACTTGTGGCAGATCAAGGGAGAAAAATGAACTACTAACAATATATATGAAAACCAACTATCAAATCCGCTATGCAGCTCATCCTGAAGATGTCAAACTTTACGATACGAAGCGTCTCCGCCGCGATTTCCTTATCGAAACTGTCTTTACTCCCGATCAAGTGAATATGGTCTATTCTATGTACGACCGTATGATTGTGGGTGGCGCTATGCCTGTCAACGAACAACTTCCGCTTGAGACCATCGGCCCGCTTAAGGCTCCCTGTTTTCTTACAAGACGCGAACTGGGTATCTATAATGTCGGACAAGGTTGCGGTATTGTCCGTGTGGATGGCAAAGAGTTTACTCTGAACTTCAAAGAGGCACTCTACCTCGGTTCCGGTAATCGTGAAGTTACCTTCATCAGTACCGATGCAAAGCAACCTGCCAAATTCTATTTCCTTTCTGCCAATGCCCATACCACCTATCCCGACCGCAAAATCACCAAGGCCGATGCAGTGGTGGCGCACATGGGCAGTCTCGAAATGTCAAACGAGCGTGATATCAATAAGATGATAGTCAATCAGGTTCTTCCTACATGCCAATTGCAGATGGGGATGACCGAACTTGCTCCGGGCTCAGTGTGGAATACCATGCCCGCACATGTGCATAGTCGCCGTATGGAGGCTTATTTCTATTTTGACATACCTCAAGACCAGGCGATATGCCACTTTATGGGAGAGCCTGATGAAACACGACATATCTGGATGAAGGCAGAGCAGGCCGTCCTTTCACCTGAATGGTCTATTCATTCCGCCGCCGCCACTCATAACTATACCTTTATATGGGGAATGGCAGGCGAAAACCTGGATTATGGAGATCAGGACTTTAGTGCTATCACTGATCTTCGTTAATCCAATGCAATTCGCTATGTGACAGATTGGGCCTTCAATTATAGCTGAATACTATGATTTTACTATCTAAATCTGATAACCAGACAAATATCTATATATGGAAAACAAACAGCGATACCAGCAATTTTGTGAGCAGGAGACGCAAATGCCGCTCTTCTTTCAACCGTATTGGTTAGATGCCGTATCGGCAGGTAAACAATGGGATGTACTCATTGTTGCAGATACTGACGACAGTGTCTTGGCGGCAATGCCCTATGTCATAGAGCGTACGCTCGGAATGAGATATATTGAAACCCCTCCCCAAACCCCTCTCATGGGAGTCTGGATTCGTTACGACAGGCAGGCCAGTCCGGACACACAACGCGATGTCTGTATGAAACTTTCCGAACAACTGCGCGAACTCAACCTTGCATGGCTCTCTCAACAGTTTCCTGCCGATTCCACCCTCCCTTTAGTGTGGCAGCATCTTGATTTCAAGTTAAAAGAGACCTCTGTTTTCATGCTGGACACAATTCTTGATTTGGATAAGACACTTGATGCTTGCTCTAAAAATGTAAAGCGTCAATTGCAAAAAGCACTTACTTTGCAGGCCGCCTATACTACCGAACCGGAAGACTTTTTCCGTTTCCAGCAAGAGTGTTTTCAATTGCGTAAAAAGACCAACCCCTTCTCACGGGAGTCGTTTCTGGTATTGCAGAAAAAGACGGAACGGACACAGCAATCGGCCATGTTGCGGATTCAAAACAGCAATGCAGAGACGGTGGCAGAAGCTTTCCTTGTATGGGATAACCGAGTTCTCTATTTTCTTCTTCCTACCCTTGCACCTGCCTATGCCGATTCAGGCGCCGCAGCCCTATTGGTATGGGAGACCGTCAAACTGGCACAACAGAAAGCGTTGCAACTGTGCTTCAGTCCACTCTCGACGAAAGCCTTCCCGTTCAATTATAAGCAAGTAGGAGCGAAACCGCATACGGCATCAGTCATTCGGAAGTATTACAAGGGTTTCTTCCGTGTAATCAACTTCTTCCGCTTGCTTGCTACTATAGGAAAATAGACCTATTCTTCCTGTTATTTGAAATAGGAACTCAGTTCTTTGTCGCTGATATAGGCAATGACGGCCTTCCCAGACGGTGTGTAATGATATTGTTTGAGCGAGAACAATCGCTTGAGCAGGTCACGCATTTCTGCTTCCGTCAGACTTCTGCCTCTTTCTATAGCCGCCGCTTCTGCCAGAGAGGCGGCTATTATTTGTGCTAATGTCTCTCCTGCTTCTTCACCGGTGGAGCCCGCATGATGCACAATGTCTTGCAGTATTGCTACAGGACTTTTGTCTCCTAACAACGCAGGCACAGCATCGATAGAGAAACCGGTTCGGTTCAGACGGGTTACATCAAAGCCCGCATAGCGCAGGTCATCTGACAGACGCTCCATCAGTGTCGCCTCGTCCTCCGTAAGGTCAATGGTGTCGGGAAAGAGAAGTTGCTGACGAACCGCGGAGTGTTGCACTATTTGTTCCAACAACTCCTCATATAGTACCGATATGTGTGCCTTATGCTGGTCCACCATCAGCAATCCGTCATTCCCCGCCAGCATGATATAGGCATTGGCATATTGCCACAATGCTACATGCTCCACATCAACAATCGGAAGGGGCTCTTCCTTTTCTTCCTGAAATACTCTCTCACCGTCTTCTATAGAACCGTTGTATTGGGAACTTCTATTTGTATTATTGCCTGCATACAATTGTTCCCAACCCGTTGTCTGACGATAATGGGATTGTTCCGTAAAGGGGTTGTAGGCTGCGTTAAGATGCACCTGTGGTGCTTCTACCGATTGTCCTGTCGGCGGTGCTTGTGGTATATCAATATCTCCTTCTCTGTTGAAGTCGAGTGAGGGTGTGAGATTGAATTTTCCCAAACTCTCTCTTACGGCAGCCTGCAATATTTGCCATACCGAGGCTTCGTCGGCAAACTTGATTTCCGTTTTGGTGGGATGTATATTCACATCTATAGCATCCGGTGATATTTCAAAGTAGATGAAATAAAGTGGATTGTAATCGGGCAGCAACATTCCGGTGTAGGCACTCATAACTGCCTTATGAAAATAGGGGTGGCGCATATAGCGCCCGTTAACGAAGAAATACTGTTGTGCCTGTTTCTGTGCAGACTCGGGTTTGCCAATATAACCGAATATGCGCACCATAGGCGTGCTGACCCGCATCTCGACCAACTGTGCAGCGAACCCTTTCTTTAGTGACTTGCCGAACACCCCTTCAATCCGTTGCTTAAGACTGCCTGCAGGAAGGTCAAACAATATCTCATCGTCCGAGATAAGGGAAAAGCGGATGTCCGGATAGACCAAGACAATTCTATAAAAGTCCTGAATGATATTGCGCAATTCAGTAGCGTCGGTTTTAAGGAAACGGCGTCGTGCAGGCACATTAAAGAACAGATTCTTCACCTTCATAGAGGTTCCTTGCGCACACTGTACGAACTCTTGTCGCACCACTTGCGAGCCGGCTATTTCTATCAATGTACCTACTTCGTCTTCTGCACGGCAGGTCTGCAGTTCCACCTGTGCCACGGCTGCTATCGATGCTAATGCCTCGCCCCGGAATCCCATAGTATGCAGGTTGAAGAGGTCAGAGGCTGATTGTATTTTGGATGTGGCATGTCGCTCAAAGGCCATACGGGCATCTGTCGGACTCATCCCTTTTCCGTCGTCAATCACCTGCAGCAGCGTTCTGCCGGCATCACGCAAGATTACTTGTATGTTGCCGGCACCGGCATCAAGCGAGTTTTCCACCAACTCTTTAAGGCAAGAAGCAGGGCGTTGTATCACTTCACCCGCCGCTATCTGATTGGCGACACTATCAGGTAAAAGATGGATGATGTCCATAGCAATGATATAATTAGAACAAGAAATAGAAGCAGAAGAGCAACAATAGCAGTAAAGTTATCCAAAATGCCAACTTGGATGTTCTTCGGGCACCTGTGGCTGTGTTTTTACGTGCTTCACGGAATGACCCTCTATGCAGCGCAGGCTGATAGTCGTTGTCTTTTGTTTCTCCGTTTGTTTTGTTGTCCTGTCCGTCTTTGTTATGCAACTGCTGCCGCCGTTTCTCACGCTTTTCTTTCTCCGGGTCGTAATATATCGGTCGATAGTCCCACTCCGGCATCTTGTTTACTTTAGGAAATAGTACTGACATTGCTTCTCCGTTTTCTCAGTGCAAAATTACAACAAATAATTGAAAAGACAAAAGTTGCCTGCCCAAAGTCGCAACAACTGTATCAAAACGAGGTTTCCGATATCCAGAGCCATAGTATCAGCAGTCCTTTGTTTCGGGGGTTGCAGGGGTTTATGATGTATGGTTGATGTATGGTTGATGTTTCGATGATCCTTTGATGGTGGCAGCTGTTTTGTATGTTTTAGTATCGTTTAGAGTTGTTTGGTGTTGTATTTTCACTTCTCAGTTGATACTGTTCCTGCATTTTCAGCATCTCATCTCGCAGGCGTGCCGCCTCCATAAAGTCAAGTTCTTTGGCGGCACGAAACATATCCTTCTTTGTTTTCTCAATGGCTTTTTCCAGTTGTTTGGCAGTCATTTTCTCTATTACAGGATCTTCTACCGCTTCAAACACTTGTGTTACGACATATTGTTTTTCATTTTGTTGTTGATTGATTTCTGATAACGGGTTCTTCAGGTTCTTTCGGATAGCAGTAGGTGTGATATGGTGTTCTTTGTTGTATGCTTCTTGTATTTCTCTTCGCCGAAGGGTTTCTACTATTGTTTGCTGCATTGATTGTGTGATTTTGTCGGCATACATAATCACTTTCCCTTCGATATGTCGTGCGGCCCGCCCTGCTGTTTGCGTCAGACTTCTATGGTCACGCAAGAATCCTTCTTTATCGGCATCGATGATAGCCACTAAGCTGACCTCGGGCAAGTCTAATCCTTCCCGTAACAGGTTGACGCCTACCAGTACATCATACAACCCTTTGCGCAAGTCATCCATAATCTGCACACGGTCGAGCGTGTCGATATCGCTATGAATGTATGCGCATCGGATACCGTTTTTGCGCAGATAATCATCTAATTCTTCTGCCATTCGTTTGGTAAGTGTGGTTACCAATGTCCGTTGGTTTTTTTCTACGCGCAGTGCTATCTCCTCCATCAGGTCATCTATCTGATTTTTGCTTGGACGGACCTCTATCACCGGGTCAAGCAATCCCGTAGGGCGTATCAGTTGTTCCACTACGATGCCTTCGGCTTTCGCCAATTCATAATCGGCAGGTGTTGCGCTCACATATATCGTTTGCGGAGTAAGTTTTTCAAACTCTTCGAACTTCAAGGGTCTGTTGTCTCTTGCTGCGGGCAATCGGAAACCATATTCCACCAAGTTCTGCTTGCGTGCTGCATCGCCTCCATACATGGCATGTATCTGCGGAACAGTTACATGACTCTCGTCTATTATCAGCAGAAAGTCTTCAGGGAAATAGTTCAGCAGGCAATAGGGTGGTTCTCCTTCTTTTCGTTGATCGAAATAGCGGCTGTAGTTCTCAATGCCTGAGCAATATCCCAACTCCTGAATCATCTCGATGTCATAATTCACACGTTCCTCAATCCGCTTGGCTTCTAAAGGACGCCCTGTGTTCAGGAAATAGTCCACTTGTTTCGCCAAGTCCAAACGGATTTGTTCGATTGCTCTGTTGGCAGCGTCACGAGATGTTACGAATATAGCCGCAGGATAAATATTGAATTCCTCATATTCGTCCAATATATTGTTGTTGATTGGCTCGTAGGTATAAATCTCATCTATCTCGTTTCCCCAAAAGACTATTCTTAGCACATAATCTGCATAGGCTAAAAAGATATCTACCGTATCGCCTTGCACCCTGAAGGTTCCACGGGTCAGTTCCAGCTGGTTGCGCGTGTACTGACTATTGACCAAGCGCAGCAGAAAATCATCTCTGACGATATGTTCGCCGCGTTTTATGTGTAATGCGTTTGCTTCAAACTCTTTCGGGTTACCGATCCCGTACAAGCAACTGACCGAACTGACCACTACCACATCGCGCCTTCCGCTAAGCAGTGAAGCGGTTGCACTCAGACGAAGTTTATCGATTTCTTCGTTGATACTCAGGTCTTTCTCTATATATGTGTCCGTTGAAGGAATATAGGCTTCCGGTTGATAATAATCATAATAGGAAACGAAGTATTCTACTGCATTTTGTGGGAAGAACGCCTTCATTTCGCTATATAATTGTGCGGCAAGCGTCTTGTTATGACTCAATATCAGTGTCGGTCGCTGCACACGCTCTATCACATTAGCCATAGTAAAGGTTTTCCCCGAACCTGTTACGCCCAATAGCACTTGTGCCCGTGCACCGTCTTCCACGCCTTCGGCCAGTTCCCGTATTGCCTCAGGCTGGTCGCCTGTAGGCTTATACGACGACTCCAACTTGAATTTTTTGTTCATCTTCCTCAATTAGGTTTCTGCTGATCCCTTCCTGATTTTCTCAACTCAGATCATATCCATAATGTTTGAGCCTGCCGCTTTTGCTTCGCCAATCTTTATCTACTTTCACGAACAGTTCCAAATAGACTTTTTTTCCGAAGAAGGCCTCTATATCTTTTCTTGCCTCTGTGCCTACCGCTTTGAGAGCTTTTCCTTGATGCCCGATGATAATACCCTTCTGACTGTCGCGTTCCACATATATGACGGCATTGATGCGAATCAGATTTTGCTCTTCTTTGAAACTCTCCACCTCAACTTCCACTGAATAGGGTATTTCTTTGTCATAATTCAGCAGTATTTTCTCCCGTATAATCTCGTTTACAAAAAAGCGTGCGGGTTTGTCGGTCATCTGGTCCTTGTCGAAATAGGGAGGGCATTCAGGGAGCAGTGCCTTGATGCGCTCAAACAAACCCTCTACACCAAATCGTTCTTGAGCCGATATCGGATAGATTTCAGCCTCGGGCAACTCTTTGTGCCAGAACTCTACCAAACGCTCCAGCGTTTCCTGAGTGGTCAGGTCTATCTTGTTAATCACCAGTAACAATTTGGCATGTGTATGTTTCACTTGGTCTATAAACTCCTCGTTGCGTTCTGCATTGTCCTGCACATCGGTTACATATAGCAGTATGTCGGCATCCACCAATGCCGAACGCGAGAATTCCAGCATTTGCTCCTGCAATTTGTAGTTAGGCTTCAGCACACCGGGTGTGTCGGAATATACTATCTGAAAATCATCTCCGTTCACGATACCCATTATCCGGTGACGCGTAGTCTGCGCCTTACTCGTAATGATACTGATACGCTCTCCTACCAAGGCATTCATCAAAGTTGATTTTCCCACATTCGGGTTGCCCACGATATTTACAAATCCGCTTCTGTGCATACTTTATTACTTTTAGTTTTCTATTTTTTACTTTCTGTTCCTAAAACAGTAAAGTAGCGATTGTCCCGCAGAATGCGGAGTTGTCCGCCTTCAATGATTTTAACAGCCTGAGAATGTTGTGTCAGCATTTCACTTGCTGTGGGATTATCCGGATGTTCGGGATCCAGAGGGCATATACCGGGTGCAACGGCTTCCGCCCATGTGGTGGCGACACGGATACCGTCAAACACCAGCC
>CAJOPG010000116.1 GCA_905236355.1 Paludibacteraceae bacterium
GAATAGTTGAATTGCGAAATAGGATATGCTTTGTTTATGTTCTCTGTCGGGGCTTTTGATGTATCGATGATCCTTCGATGCTGTAGCAATATACCCATGAGAATGGTATGAAAATGATATGAGCGAATATTGCCGCTGCACTTTCCTCAGTTCAGATTAGCAAGGGGAGCCTTTCCGGCTCCCCTTGCGACGGATTTTTTCATAGTACGACACTATTTTTTATTTCGCATACCGTTTATTTGGTAAGCATAAATTTGCCGGAGGCAACTTTTCGCTTGCCGTCAAAGAATACATAATAATATATTTGATTGGTGTTAGGCACAGTAAAGAGTGCTCCGTCGGCATAGGAATCCACATCGTAGAGGAGGTCGTTGTGGTTGCTGTCTTCCACGAGATAGATGCTATTGGGGTCGCATACCGGCACATTGAGTGTTTCAACGCGATGTCCTGCGAAATCGTAGATAACAACTGATACTCCCGTTCGGATGGTATAGGCTGCATACTGGTCGGAACCGGCGATATGCTTGAAGAGTACATCTCCCTTCTCCACCGACTGTGCGGTGTTGATATCGGAATAGGCAAAGCGTATGCGGTAAACCGACTCGGAACCATCTTGTGCGGTGCAATATATATATGTATCTTCTCCTATATTACCTACAGTGATATCTACATCTGCATCTGCGTCCTGCGGTTCTGCCTCAACAGTAGGAATCAGGTCGCCTTCAAAGAGCAAGTATTCGTAGGTGAACACAGAGTCTGAGAAGTTACGGATTGTAATTCCATTGAGCGAGATATCTCGAAGCAGACTATTGTCGTTGAGCAGGATTTTCTGGTTGATAACATATACCCTGACATTGGTTTGATTTTGTGCCATCACCTGAATGGTTATCATTTCGTTCTCCCCACCTATTGTAACCATCTGCGTAGAATCTGCCTTTTCGTAGGTGATTTCCTGAGGTTTGGCAAGTTTGCGTTTGTCAAAGTTCTTGGGATAGGTGAGGTTGTACTGCAGTGAGTCGCGATGGAAGCCCTCGATGGTTTTGCCATTGATGCGGAGGTCATTCAGCCAATCGATAGCACAAAGTTCCGTGGTAAAGATAACCGTATATTCCAGCATTGTTTCTTCGTCAGCGGAAACTATTTGGATAGAAACCTGATTTTCTTCCACGGAGATGGTGGCAGTAGCCGTTTCGTCTTGGAGGACATATCCCACCTCCGGCAGTACGGTGGTACCGTATGGAAGGACAACACCATATTCGTAGAGGTCGGGGTCAAACCCAAGCAGTGGTTCACCGTTGATAGTGATAGCTGCCAGATGTGCTTCCGAAGACAGGCTCTCTACAAAGTTGACCGTATAGGTCAGTGAGGTAATGCCATCTTCCGCCAATACAGTAATCAGAACTGTCATATCGTTTATTTCGATAGTAACATTTTGTTTTTCTTCTGCCTTCACATAAGTAACAGCAGGCACATCGTGGATGCCGTAAGGCAGACTAACCGTGTATTGCAAGCGGTCTTCATCGAAGTTGTCAAGCAGTTTGCCCGACACATAGATTCCTGCGAGGGCGGCATTGTTGCTGAGTGCCACAGCGAAGTTGACGGTATAGATACGCTGTGTACCGTTTTCGGCTTTCACGATATAGCGCATATTGCCGTTAACACCTGTGCTGACGGTATCAACAGTCTGATAGTCGTCACCCTGCAGCCAATAAGTTTCGGGCAGTTTGTCAGAGCCAATGGGCAGCGGGTAGGTGTATTCGGTCTGCTGAGCCTCGAAGCCTGCAAGCGGTTTGTTGTCGATATAAATCATCTGCAGCGTGTCCACATCCGACTTCTGAATTTCATAGACAATGGTATAAACATTCTTCTTACCGCTCTCTGATTTTACAAAGTATTGGAAGGTAGTCTGCATGCCATTGGTAATAGTATCGGTAGTGACAGTCTGCCATTTATCCATCTGGTCATAAGAGAGCAGCGGCAACTGACGAACGCCCATGGGAAGGGTGTAAGCGTAGTAGAACTGTTGTGGTGTAAATCCGTCAATCAGTTCGCCATCGGCATAGATATTCAGCAGGAGGTCAGCATCCGAGAGAGTATAGACGAAGTTGACGGTATAGTTGGCAGTGGTGCCATCTTCGGCAGTGACGAGAATGGTTACTTGCATACCCTCTACTTGGGGTTCAGCCACTTCTTGTGTTTCCTCCTGCTGGATGGCATCTACAACCGGCAGTGTACGAGTACCTATGGGGAGTGCAACGGTATAGGATGTCTGCGAAGGATTGAATTCATCCAATTCATCACCATCCAAGTATATC
>CAJOPG010000117.1 GCA_905236355.1 Paludibacteraceae bacterium
CATTAGTGCAGAGCGGATTGGACAAAATCATCGTTTCGATTGATGGTTTTACGCAAGACAGTTACGAACAATATCGCCAAGGCGGCAGTTTGGAAAAGGCACTGAACGGACTCTCTTGTCTGAGTGAGGCCAAAAAGCGGTTACATTCACCCATAAAGATTGAACTACAATGCCTCTATCTAAAGAGCAATGAAGATGAATGGGCGTTTGTCCGCAAGAATTATCGCCAATTGGGAGCCACAAGATTGTCGATGAAGACGGCACAATTCTACGATTATGAGCATGGAAACATCCTGATGCCGACCGACAACCGGTACTGCCGTTACAAGCAGGGGAGAGACGGGCTTTGGCACCGGAAAAAGCCGTTGCGAAACCATTGCTTCAGATTATGGAGCGGATGCGTGGTTGATGCGACAGGACAAGTGCTTCCCTGCTGTTTTGACAAGGACAGGCACTATGTAACAGGAAACATTATTCAACAATCACTATGGCAGATATGGACAGGTGAGCGGATTATGGCCTTTCGGAAGAGAGTGCTGAGACGACGGAAAGAGACAAATATTTGCCTAAATTGCACGGAATAGTATGGAAACGAATGACAGACAATACAGTTTATTGCTATGTGACGACGATGTAAACTATGGTTCGCTGTTGGCAGATTATTTGCGCACGAAGGGTTTTGAAGTGGATTATGCCTTAGATGGCGAAGAAGGCTGGGAAAAGTTCAACCATAGCAGTTATGATATAGTGGTATCGGATGTGAGAATGCCACGCAAAAACGGCATTGAACTTGCCCGCGATATTAGGGAAAATGATTCTGACATCCCGATTGTATTGTTGAGTGCGCTCAATGACCCGACGGATATCAGGAAGGGTTATGCAGTGGAGATTGATGAGTATGTAACCAAACCCTGTCCTGTGGAGATACTGGTTTGCAAACTATATGCGATTCTGCGCAGAACGATGAAAACGGAGACCAATGCACAAACCATCTTTGAGACGGATGGTATGTGCTTTGAGTATGCCCATCGGATGCTAACTACAGGTAAGGAAACCGTGCAACTCTCGTCACACGATGCAGATGTACTATTGTTGCTGCTACAGGCGAATGGTGAGACAGTGGAGCGCAACAGGATGTTGAAGACGATATGGAAATCAGACAGCTACTATGCTTCCCGTTCACTCAATGTATATATCACCCGCTTGCGCAGTCTGCTCCGCAACTCTCCCTATACCATTATGAATGTGCACGGGAAGGGCTATAAATTAGTACGGCAATAGACGAAAACCTATCGTTAGAGCATTTTACGCTTACAATGCCTTCTTTTTATTTTCTCGTTCCCCCTTTTTTACGCCATTATTGTACATTATTCGGCTTAGCGCGCCAGAAAGTGACAGAAAGAGACAGGAGGTTTTCTACAGATTGTATCTTTGCACTCGAAATCGCGATTCAACCAACAAAACCAAATGTCAAACTCTAAAAACAAAAGCAACTATGGCAAAGTATGAATTAATGGAGCCCTTTACGGCTATTCGCGGGAAACTTGGTAAGAATTGTCAGGGTCCCGTATTTCACAAGCGCGCACTGACAGGCAAACTCTACACCAATCACATGCACAACCCCTACACCGGCGAGGCGTCTGAGGGTCAGCGGACGGTGCGCAACAACTTCAAGACTGCGATGGAGAATGTAGAAACAGTGCTTGCTGACAACGCACTGAAGGCGGCTGCTATTGAGCGTTTCAAGGCTCAGAGCAAGTACAAGTATCTGCGTAACTTCATCTTCGTGGAAGAATTGAAAAAGTTGCAGTAACCCTTATGCGAAACGAGAAGCGGAGTCTTTGTCTGAGGCTCCGCTTTTTGCAGATTTGTTCATATCGCATAAAAAGTATATCTTTGCAGGGCAGAGAAGAGCAACCGAGGGAAATTCTTTCTACCAAGAAAAACACTTATAGTCAAATGTTAATATGAAAAACGCACAACTATGGCGTGCAACTTTTAAGAACACGCTAATTTCGATTATCCTATTTGCCGGTTTATTCGGCATATTATGGTTAGCAGAACAATTATTCCCTTCTCTAAAAGGAGAATTGCTTCATTTTAAATTACCTGATTTACCCGATAATATGGGAGAGGCCGAACAACTAAAACTGATAAACAACTGGCGTGCTTGGATTGTAGGTATCCCAGCCAGTGTAATTGGCGTTGCCTATATTTTATCGGTAAAGGACCCTGCCAACTACACTGGATTTTACCCCGGAATATTGATGTCAGCTTTATTGGGTGTGCAATTTTGGCTACAAGGACAATATGACAGTGCTTTTCTATATTTTTGTGTATTTATTCCGTTTTTAGTTCTCTCTATTGTGAATTGGCGCAAGTTAGGACAAATGGAGGGTTCGGCCTCTTTACCTGAGTTTTTGTCGAGGAAACAATTGTTCTGGTCGGTGTTGGTATTGGTAGTAATAACAGCAGCTGACTATTTGCTTGCAACATATATTCTCCAGCATAATACATTGACGGATGAAGTTGTTTTAAAACTGTTCAATGGATTGCTGATATCATCATCGGTATTAGCAAACTTCTGGCTTATCTATAAGAAAAACGATGCCTGGAGATATTGGGTATTGTACAGTCTTTCCGGTATAGCCCTGTTTATATTACTGCATAACATATTTTCAATTGTTCTATTCGGATTTTTCCTTGTAATCAACTCGACTGCCGGTATGGCATGGTATCGTCATACGCCACAAGAAAATTACGGATGGTTAAATAAGAAATAGGCCTATGACACTTGTATTTGCCACAAACAATGCTCACAAATTAGAGGAAGCTCGTTTAATATTGGGCGCCCGGATACAGATAAAGAGTCTGCAAGATATAGGTTGCCATGCCGACATACCTGAGACATCGGATACCTTGGAAGGCAATTCTCTACAGAAAGCGAAGTATGTATGGGAACATTATGGCATTGATTGTTTTGCGGATGACACCGGTTTGGAGGTAGAGGCATTGCACGGAGCACCGGGTGTTTTGTCAGCACGCTATGCCAGCGAGGCTCACGATTCTGCCGCTAACAGAAAAAAATTGTTGGAGAGTATGTGCGGCAAGAGTAATAGAAATGCCCAGTTCAGAACTGTGATAACACTAATAAAAGGAGGCGAGGCGGAACAGGTGGAAGGCATTGTGAAAGGCAATATTGCCTCTAAAGAGACCGGTAGTGGCGGCTTTGGCTACGACAGCCTGTTTATCCCACAGGGTTATGACCGGAGTTTTGGAGAGATGACCGCAGAGGAGAAGGCTGCTATCAGCCACAGGAAGCGCGCACTGGAAGAACTTTGCAAACTACTACAATCCACAAAATAATGAAAAAGACTATTACTCTTTTTATCGGTTGCAGTATGCTACTCACGGCAGCCGCTCAGATTACGATGGGTGGCTGGATGATGCACTACTCTTACAATCAGGTGACTCGTATTGAGGAGTCGAGCGACAAAGTGTATGCCTTATGTCAAGGTTCGCTCTATGCAACTGACAAGAGAGACGGAGAGATAACATATTACAACAAGTTGACCGGTTTGAACGGTGCCAGCATCAGCATCATTAAATATGCAAAAGAAGAGCAAGCACTTGTCATTTTATATGAAGATGGCAATATAGATATGCTTTATGATGATGGATATGTAGAGAATATAGCAGACTTATATATCACTCAAACCAGTGTAAACAAACAGGCCAATGATATTATAGTGAGCGGCAACAAAGCCTATCTGGCTATGAATTTTGGCATTATTGCCGTAAGTCTTTCCCATAAAGAGATTTCAGATACTTATTATATTGGTGATAATGCGAGCGAAGTAAAAATAGTATCTATAACCCTCTTGGGCGACAGTTTGTATGCCATTGCCAACGATGCACTTTATGCGGCATCAACAAAAGACAATTTAGTAGATTATACCAATTGGAACAAAAAGACAGATTTGCCCGGCATAGGTGAGATGAGTCAGATTGTCGCCGATAAAAACCGACTATTCTTATTGCGCGATAGTTTGCTATACACTTATGGACAGAATGGTTGGAAGGCCTTGCTTCTTGACAAAAAGATTATCAGGATGCGCGGAGAAGAAGACAGATTGTTAGTGACCTCTCTCTCTAGCAATTATATCATCAAACCTGATTATTCTGTTGATTCTATTAACCTTTTTTATGGAGCTTCAGACATTCTTTATGATAAGCAAGCTAATACATATTGGTTCGCTTATAATAACGGAGGAATAGGCAAATATCTACAGGAAAAGGAGCAATACGACATGTACAATGCAACCGGTCCGGCGACAAATATTCCTTATCGGATGAGGATATACAACAAACGCTTATATGTAGTACCCGGCGAACGTTGGGCAGTACAAAAGAATCGTCCAGGGTTAGTGATGATATATGAAAATGGAGAATGGACAAATATATTTACCGAAAATATTGTAGAAAAGACAAACTCCCCCGCTTTAGACTTTATGAATGTGGCAGTTGATCCACAAGATGAAAATCATTTTTATATAACAAGTTACGGAACAGGTTTGTATGAGTTTCGCGGGACACAAGTAGTAGGGCGCCTAACAGCAGACGGAACAGCTATAAGTGCACCTAATGATAATTATAATTTTTATACCCGCTTGGATGGGGCTATCTTTGATGAATATAATAATTTGTGGTTTGCCTCGGCCGGCGGTAGAGAGGCTGACCTGTATGTGAAACAACCCAGTGGAACCATAACGGCTTTATTGCTGAAAGATGAGCAGGGTTATCATGTACCACTCTATACCCCTCAGGAGATTCTTATTGACAGTCGCTATCCCAACTACAAATGGATAGCCATGGCACGTTCCACACCCTGTTTTGTTCTCTATGACGACAATGGCACCCCTACCAATCCGTATGATGACAAAAACTATATCAGGAAGGTTTTTCATGACCAACGAGGTAGTGAGGTGACACCGAGTGAATATTATTGTTATGTGCAAGATTTGAACGGAGATATATGGATTGGAACCAATGACGGTCCCATCATCATCAATAGTACAACAGATTTCCGCACTTCCGACTTGTGTGAACGTATGATAATATACCGAACAGACGGTTCCTCGCTCGGTGATTACCTGTTAAAAGGCGAGATCATTACAGCCATTGCCGTGGATGGTGCTAATCGGAAGTGGGTTGGAACGGAGTCTTCAGGTGTGTTTTTACTGGAAGAAACGACAGATGTTAACGGTCTTCGCACTATTGAAACCATTCATCATTTCACTACCGCCGATTCGCCCCTTCCTTCTAACAAGATTCTCTCCATCGCCATCAACCAGCAAAGCGGGGAAGTTTTTATAGGAACGGCAACCGGACTGGTATCATATCAGAGTGATGCAGCGGAGGCTGCGGAGAATATGTCAGAAGTGTATGCTTATCCAAATCCGGTAAGAGAAGACTTTGATGGATTAATTACCATTACCGGATTGATGGAAAACAGCAATGTAAATATCACAGATGTGAATGGAGGTCTTGTTGCCCGCTTATACTCTTTAGGCGGACTTGCAACCTGGGATGGTCGCAACGGACGAGGCGTGCGCGTACGGACTGGCGTATATAGTGCACAATGTGTTTCTGCTGACGGGAAACAATATGCACTGGTCAAAATTCTTGTTATAAACTGACATGTGGCGTGATTTGCTTAGATATGCCGGTTTTGTTGCCCTTTGTACAATGTGGGCAACAGTATGTTTCGTTATCCCTGATTTCTTGGACAATCCCATAGATGGTTGGAAGAATGTCATCACTATCATTATATATGTGACGGCAATCGGCATTATGAATTTTTTATGGATATATTTGGCGGCCATGCATCGTCATATATTTGCCGTATTTTTTCCGCTGTATGTTATATTGGGTGCTGTTGTCGCCTACTATAGAATAGCATACCATGCAACTATCACCCCTATGATTATAGAAGCGACCTTCCATACCAATGCAGGTACAGTCGCAGGAGTGGTTTCTTGGCAATTAATACTATTTATATTATTGAATATCGGAGTCGCCATCGGATTTGTTATTTGGCGATATAAAGGATTTCATCCTGTCAAACCCTTGTGGCAGGCACCAATTGTCCTTTTACTGATAATTATATACTACAACTTTAACGGGCGATTACACATTAGCCTCAACCAGCGATATCCGATGAATATAGTATATAGCATTACAGAATATGCCCGTTTTCAGCACGCCGCTCATGCAGAAAGAATAAAAACCTCTGTAATCAAGCATACTTCAACCGATAGTTTGGATGTGATTGTAGTTATAGGCGAAGCCCTACGAGCAGATCATTTGTCTATTAACGGATATGAACGCCCCACAACTCCATTATTGCAATTACAAAACAATGTTGTTTCACTCTCCAATATCTACAGCCAACATACCTACACTTCTGCCAGTATTCCGCATATTCTCACTTGTGCAGATAGCAGTAGTACAGAACTTGCCTATGCAAGACATTCTTTTATACAGAATTTTGCAGATGAAGGCTATTCCACATCGTGGCTTTCCAATCAGGATTATGGTCACTCGTATGCCACATTTATAAACGAAACGGACACAACAATATTTCCAAATGCATCCAAAACCGTGTTTGTATATAATTCATGGACGGATATGGACCTGTTGCCACCCTTGAAACAATTGATGGCTCAACAGACTAGTCACAACTTATACATCATACATACCATTGGTTCGCACTGGTACTATAATTTGCATGTGCCGGAGAGTCTTCAACTATTTCAACCCCTTACAAACAATCGGGTCGTCACCTCCAACACTCAAGAACAGGTCATCAACTCATACGACAACACTGTTTTATGCTTTGATGCTTTCTTGAACTCTGTTATTATGCACTTTGAGAATAGACCCGCTATTTTGCTCTATCTCTCTGATCATGGCGAATCGTTGGGTGAAAATGGAATATATCTGCATGCATCAGGAGCGGAAGAATGTAAATATCCAGCAGCACTGGTTTGGTATTCTGACAAATATGAACAACTCTTTCCTGATAAGATTGCAGCTTTGAAAGAAAATTGCAATAAGCATTATTGCACCGATTATTTCTTTTATTCTGTCCTTTCTGCTGCCGGCATGAAAGCAGAAGGGAATGAAGGTAGTTTGGATATCTTTACACATAAATAATTCCCCACATATTTTATGGATAGATTATGCGCGCGCTTTTTCTATTTTTTGCGTCATTCTCTATCATACACATCCCGCAGGCTGCATTGCACCAATCAGCAACTTCCTTTCTCTTCCGGCTTTCTTTTTTTTGCGCCGGTTATCTTCGAAGTAATACATTCAGCATATCTAAACGCTTTCGACAATTTATACTACCATATTTTCTGTTTGCTATTGTATTCTACATAATATGGTTAGTAACACGCCATTACGGAGCCGATGCCGAGACTCCATTAGAATGGTGGAAACCACTTGTCGGAATACTTTATGGTACAACACCAAAACTACCGCAAAATGCACCATTATGGTTTCTTACTGCATTGTTCTCGTTTGAACTAATATTCACATGCAAAAAATATTCTTAATATAAAATCTGCCTCGATAATATTGGTATTTAGTGTTATATCCACCCCCATTTGTTGCTATTTAAATCATGGGATCCGAATCTCCACCAATAAATTTGGATGTATGCCAATATTTATGGCATGTGCAATGTTATCGCATTGGTATATCCGGTATTTCTTTAGGATGCTTATAATAGCCTTCCAACGCGTTTTGCTGCGATGCCATAGCGTTAAGTAACTCTCGAACAAGTTGTTTATCCTTTTCTGTGGTTGCAGCATTTATGCACTCCTTCGTCTCGTCGTATAATGCGAGAGCCTGTAAGCCTAACTCATCTACTTTTGATTTTACGTCCATATCATTTCTTTTTCCTATTTGTTAGCACAAATCCCCTTTTGTTTCAGAATTCTTCAATTTATAGGTTGCAATACGCTCACTATATTGTGTTTGCATACGCCGGCATTTACCTTCATCAAGGCTGTTACATACTTTATATTCCAACTCCCAATTAGTCTTATTACCTGTTTGCTATGTATTTCAAAAACATAAGAAGTGGTGCCTCGGCAAGAAACCTCCAACCACTTCTTATTGTATTTAATTGTATGTACCTTAGAAAAATTATCTATTCCCTTATCAATTTCATAAACTCCTCCCGTGTTTTTGCCTGATTAAAAACACCGGTGAAATCGGAAGTAACCGTCATAGCGTGTTGCTTCTGAACACCACGCATCTGCATACACAGATGCTCTGCCTCCACCACAACCATTACCCCAAGCGGTTCCAATGTTTCTTGCAGACATTCTTTTATCTGCGTAGTCATTCGCTCTTGAATCTGCAATCGTCTTGCAAACACATCCACCACACGGGCTATCTTGCTCAAACCGGTCACTTTGCCATTGGGAATATAGGCAATATGTACTTTCCCGAAGAAAGGAAGGATATGGTGCTCACACAGCGAATAGAAATCAATGTCCTTCACAACCACCATTTGCTTGTAGTCTTCTTCAAAAAGAGCGCTTCGCAGAATTACTTTGGGGTCTTCAGCATAACCCTTCGTAAGAAACTGCATTGCCTTGCCTACTCGCTCGGGTGTTTTTTTCAGCCCTTCCCTGTCAGGGTTCTCACCTATCAGTTGCAGTTGCTGTCTAACCAGCTCTGCAATTTGTTGTGTCTTGGTTATATCAGGTTCAAATGCTTGTAAATCCATAGTTATATGCATTTTGGGGCAGGTAATGATACTATTGTAATACGGTTATTTGATCACGCACCACATAAGTGTCTCCCTGCAATTCCGGCAACTCTCTTATTACTTCATCTTTCATTAGCAAAGCTTCTTTATGCGAGCGGAAATTGCCCAATCTCACTTTCCAAAACGGAGGATTATATAATACATAAGTCTCTGTCTCTAACGATGACTTGTCAATCAACTTTTGGATACGGAAAGCCTCTGTTTTAGCTGTTTGTTGATGGTTGCTACTGAACACTTGTACGCGATAGCCTTGTATCTGCACTTCTTCTCTCACAACACCTTCTTCTTTGTCTTTCAACAGACGTATTACGGCTTCCTCACCAAAAAACTGAACATTGTCCTGCATTTCAGCCATTATTTGGGGAAGAGCTACCCTTTCCTCTACAGGGACAATTGTATCAAGTTTCAATGTTTGCTGCACCTGAATGCTGTCATCTGCTATGATACTATGCACAAACAGCAATCCTGTTATTATTGTTACCACATGTCTCATGATAATCGTTTTTCTTTAAGAATGACAAATAGTGTGCCTTTTTTAATATCGGAAGGAAGAGCCGCCCACAAATTCGCGAATCAGTGATGTAGGTGGAATCTCTTTTTCGGGAATGCTGACAAAGTACTGAAGAAAATGCTTCAAGCGGTATGCCTCTGTATATTCCTCACATGCCTTAGGAACTTCATCTAATATCTGTTCGGCATAGCGTTTCAGCACCGCCAATTCGAAAAGCAACGCGGAGTTGAACATAACATCCGCATTTTCTTGATAGGGGTATATCCACTTCTCCTCTCCCCGACGAACGCTATTCACCCTCGCAATGGTTTCTTGTGCGGAATAGTTTCTATAGCGATAGTCCCGCACTATTCGCCTAATGAGACGAGTGTCGGTGGTGGGAATCCAATTATGGTTGTCAAGATTGATGGTGGTAAGAGCGGATACATAAATTCGAAATGTGGCTTCGCGTGGAATGTCGGGTATCAAATTAGGATTCAAAGCATGTATCCCTTCCAAGATTATCACATTGTCATCTTCTATCTTCAGTTTGTTGCCTAAAAAGTAGCGTTTCCCATCTTCAAAATTGAAGGTAGGCAAGCTTACCTCTTTTCCTTCCAGCAAATCTTCTAACTGCTGACGAAATAGTGGCAAATCTATCGCATTCAGGTCCTCAAAATCATATTCTCCCCTTTCGTCACGCGGAGTATCTTCCCTATTTACAAAATAATTGTCCATCGAAATAGTAACAGGTGTTACTCCGTTTACACGAAGTTGGATATCCAAACGCTTTGAAAAAGTGGTCTTGCCGCTGGAAGATGGTCCGGAAATCAATACAAACTTGGGACGCCCACCGTCTCTGTGAGTAATCATATCGGCAATCTGCGATATCTTTTTCTCTTGCAAAGCCTCACTTACTTTAATAATATCCACCGTCCTTTTCCGCTTGCTCGCTTTGTTCAGATCCGCTACATTATTCACTTTAACCAAATGATTCCATGTAATATATTCGTTAAATATCCCAAACATCTTTTCTTGTTGAATGGAATCTTCCAAACGCGATGGGTTTTTGCGACAAGGAATGCGCATCAACATTCCATCATGATACGGTTCTATATCAAAAATATTCAGATAACCTGTACTCGGCATCAATACACCACTATAATAGTCAATATACTCTGTCCCATCCTGCTTCAGCATCCTGAAATAACGGCTATAGGGCTCGCCCAAGGTCTCAAACAAATTGGTTTCATCGTTGTTGTTTTCCTTAAACAACTTCATCACTTCCTTTGTTTGCTTTTCTTCATTGATAATTGGACGGTCTTCTGCAATTATCTCCAACATCCGTTTTTTTATTGCCCTTATTGTATCTTCTGTAAGCCCTTTTAAGGATACTTTTCCATCTGACTCTCGCTGTAGAACACGACAATAATAACCCTTGCTTATAGGGTGCTCTACACGCAAATCACAGTCCGGATACAACTCATGTATGGCACAGCCCAATACCATTGTTAATGTTCGTACATATACGCGCATGCCACTGGAACAAGAAATGTCCAAGAACTCTACGTCTTTGGGCTTATATACAAAGAAATTCAAATCCTCTACCTTATAGTTGATACGAGCGGCAACAACCGGATATTTTAACTGAATATCTAAATGCTCGTAAATTTCCAAGGCAGAACTGCCACGAGGAACACTATGGTATGATTGCGTGTTCTTGCAAAAAATGGTAACTTCGTTTTGCATATTAGACTATTTTGATTGAATAGATCACACTCTCCAATATGCCTGCAAAGATACAAATAATAATGAAAAATTGAAAATGAAAAATGAAAAATAATAAGGGCAATACAACCGTTCCAAACTACCCTTAACAATCCTGAACCATTCTCTACCATACAAAGTAGGTACCCCATCGAAACATCATCGAAGGATCAACTATACATCAAAAGCCCACACAAAACCTGCTTTAATAATATTTGTAACAGCAGCACCGACAACTTCACACACATCACTGACGACCTCACCTGGGAAACCAAATCATAGGTTCACACTCCATCTATGCAATTTCATAGACCATAGTCTGTACAAAAACAGAAAATCTGCATTTCGTATTCTGTTTCATCTGCGGAAAGTTGAAAACCTATCCGTTCTGTCCGCAAACCATCCGACTTATCCGTAAAAAAACTGTAGGCGCAATAATACCAAGACTTGTCCAATTACAGATTTTCCTGACAGAAAACGGCATAATCATCTTCGGTGAAGTGCGTATTCAAAAGGTTGAGATTTTCCTCTGTGATACAAATAATGCGTAGCTGATAGTCCTCCATCAGTCCTATCATATCAGGATCTGTTAGAATCATTTCCTTATACCATAGCGCTTCATCATAACTCTCTAAACCTTCAATGCGCAATGCAACACCGGAAGACCCGAATACAGGCATCGGACGCAAATCAAAGTCTTTAATTAAAAAACGAGAGAAATTGAATAGTGCCACCTGAAACAATAAGTTGTTCATATCAGCATCTTTCTTGTCAGTGGCAAGCAAAACCACTGCAGGAACCCTTTTCTCGACCGAAAACTGAATATCCTCTTGCTGTAAGGAATCAGCCGTCGTTACTTCTCCGCGTTTTTCCAAAAGCGAAGACGCACCTTCCTCACTCTGCTTACTTTCCATTCCCTGATTCATCATAGCGAGCATATCTTTGGCTAATGCGCCCGTTTCACTTTCGGGATAACGACTCACCATATCTTGCAGAGCTTCCACAAAATGTTCTTGCGGTTCTGTTTTTCCAACTGCAATAGCATTTAGAAACAAAAATTTAGGCATCAACCTACTGCTACTCAAATTGTCTTCTGCATAGCGGGAATATTGCTTCACTTGAGTGTAATTGCCTGACATGTATGCTTTATAGGTGGCTTCATACACTGAATCTTGCTCCTTACTGATTCGTTCTAAACGAGCAAAATAATCAGATTGTGAGAGAATCCTGGCTTGTTCTGATTCCGGAAATCGACGAAGTATTTCTTGCCGGATAGCTTCTGCATCCTCTCTCTGTTGATGCCGCATACAAGACAAATACTTGACAAACAATATCTCTGCCCCTCTACTATCTTCGGGAAAACGACGGTCAAATTCCTGCTCGGTCTGCAACGCCAATTGCTCATCTTCAATCTTATCTCTATAAATATAAATCATTTGATAAAGTGCATCTGCAATCAAGACATTACTATTGGCAATATCCTCTTCTGTTTTGGGTATTTGCTGCAAATAATAACGCGGATCTTTTGTATCGGTTACAATAGGAGTTACTGATTCTCCATTATTCACTTGAATGGAGTCGGTTTCAGAGTATTCGTCGCTATTTTCATCCTCTGTAAAATTAGTTGCAAGCGCCTTTATTTGTCTTCGCCAATTGTCCTCCAAACGCCTGTTCCCCCATTTCCGGGCAAAATCTTGCTTGCCGCTTTTCATGAGTTGCACATTGTAGAAATACCATTCCGTCGATGATGATCCTCCGCCTACCATATTTCGTGTATCAACACTTGCGCGTGTATTCATTGCCGCTTCACGCTCTGCTTGCTGCTGCCGTTCTGCTTCTTCTTGCTCAGCCCTCTCCACTGCAGCAACTATTTGTTTTGCCACTTCCATCTGTTCCTCTTCCGACAATTTGCTCAAGCGTTGCAAACTATCTTGTAGAACAACTGTATTCTCCTGCAAAACCAATTCATCCAAAGTCTCGGCAAGACGCCTGATTCGCAGATAATCGTCCTGCTCTGAAGATATAATACTAACAGCCTCCGAATAATAAGGCGATGCCTTTTGATAGTTTTTCCTCATATAATACAAATCGGCAGCACGAACCAGAACCGTGGCCTTTTGCAAACCGCCTAATGTGCTCTTTTCAATTGCCAAATCATAATACAATAACGCACCTGCCGTATCCTGCCGTTCCAAAAGAATATCGCCTGCAGCACCATAAATATAATCAAGTCTCTCCTTATTCTTCGGCTGTTTCGCCATTTTGTCCAACTTCTTCACACTGCCCGACAGTTTTACCTGCCTCAATCTTGCATTGAAATCCATTTCTGCCGACGGGCTTTTTCTTGTCACTCGCTTGAACATATCAACAGCTGCATTACGCTCTCCCTCTTGTTCATAAATCTGGCCTAATATATAGTAGTAGCGCAGGCGTTGCTGACGCCGTTCGTCCGGCAATGCCTTCTTCAGCAATGGGACAGCATCGGAATATTGCTTTTGCTTCAAACGCAAATCAGCAAAAACGGCATTATACAACCACCTGTGTTTACGCGCCAAATCATCGGGATTCACTTTAAGCATCAGGTCCTCCGCTTCATACATCCATCCCATTTCACCATACGCCCGCACTACCCACAACTGGCATTGGGCAACCATATCTTTGTCAGTGCTATAGTGACGTATAATATAGTTAAATGTTCCCACTGCACCTAAAAAATCGCCTTTATGAAATTCCGATTGCCCCAGCAGAAGCCATGCATCATCCATGTTCCTGTTGTATTCTTCCTGCGCCATGAAGGCCTTGTATTGCGGATCGGAACGGCGTTTGGGATCAGGCTTGGGCTTTACCTTGATGGAGTGCAATTTGATGCACTTGCGGCATTTCTCTATCGACTTGTCCATTTGAGAAGATGCCGCCTGAGTTGCTTCATGATGGCTCACACTATATAGAGGAATCACCACCGAATAATCGTCTGCCGCTGACTTATCTATTGCCTCCAATCCTTCAATATACGCATTATTGCCATTGTACCATATATTATAACGTGTAACCATGGCATGATAGTTGCGACTCGCCCATGTGTTTTTCTGCGTTGAACACGATGCGAGTGTTGCCAATAGTATTACTATCGGCAATACACATACCCCTATCTGCTGAAGCTTCTTCAATCTACAAACCTATATACACATTGTTCAAAATAAACCTCCCCTGGACGCAATACCGCAGTCGGAAATGCGGGGATATTCGGTGAATTTGGGAAATTCTGGGCCTCCAAACAAACAGCGGTCTGTACGTCATACACCCGGCCCGATTTGCCCGCATTTTTCTCTACCCAATTGCCTGTATATACTTGCAGACCCGGAAATGTGGTCCATACCTCCATCTTCCTACCCCCGCCCCTGAGAACAGCCGCCAATTCCGGACGCTTCTTGCCCGACGATTTACGCAACACAAAATTATTGTCTATACCTCTCCCGGGAGCAAAAAACGGGTCGTCTATACGGTCACCTATGCGTTGCGGTTCTCTGAAGTCCATCGGAGTTCCTTCTACAGGTTTCACTTCTCCCGTTGGGCATGCCGTATCGTCAAAAGGCGTGTATTCATCAGCAAGAACCTGCAATATATGATCGCGTATATCCCCCTCGCCTTCACCCTTCAGATTGAAATAGGCGTGGTTGGTGAAGCCGACTATGGTGGGTTTGTCGGTCTTAGCCTCATAACTTATCTCTAAGGCATTATCCAGTGTGAGATTGTAAGTAACATACACATCCAATGTTCCGGGATAGTTCTCTTCTCCGTCGGCTGACCTATAGTGCAAACTCACACCATGCTTGGTTTGGCCTACTGTTTCCCACACTTTCTCGTTGAATCCGGACAATCCGCCATGCAAATGATTGGTGCCGTTGTTTACCGCCAACTGATATTCCTGTCCGTCAAGCACAAACTTCCCGTCCTTTATGCGGTTGGAATATCGGCCGATGACAGCATTGAAATAAGTCTCTTTTTCACGCCATTCTTCCAATGACGAAAAACCTAACACCACATCCGCCACCTTTCCTTCCTTGTCAGGCACATTCAGCGACACTATCTTGGCACCGTAGTTGGTTATCTGTACTGTCATCCCATTGGGGTTGCGAAGCGTAAACAGACCTATCCGCTTGCCTTTCACCATACCTGTGAATGATTCTTCTTTCACCATAACTCTTATTGCCTTTGTAGTTTCTTACTCTATCCTTCTGGCTCCGTCGCTTATCTGGGCAATGTAGAAATCGGCTTTGATTCCCGTCTTTTCCTGATAGACCTTCCCTACCTTTTCTATGAACTCCGGGATTGCTTCATCTTTCACAAGTGATACGGTGCAGCCGCCAAAACCTCCACCAGTCATACGGGAACCTATCACACCCGGCAATTTCCACGCTTCTTCAGCCAAAGTGTCAAGGTGCAAACCTGTAACCTCATAATCATCCCGCAACGAAACATGCGATTGGCACATCAGCTTGCCGAATGTGGCAATATCACCTTTCTGCAGAGCTGCTACGGCATCGGTGGTACGCTGCACTTCACCCACCACGTGGCGTGCACGCTTGTGAGCCGTTTCGTCCGTTATTGCATTTTCTATCTTTTCAAACTCTGCCTCAGTGAGCTCTGCAAGATTTTTCAGTTCAGGACGAACCTTCCTAAGTTGCTCCAAAGCCAACTGACATTGCGCTACACGCTCATTGTAAGCACCCGAATCTAATTTGTGCGGAGAGTGGGTATTGCTGATTACCACCTTGATCCCTTCCAGTTTCACCGGAACAAGTTGAAATTCCATCGTATCACAATTGAGAAAAATAGCATGGTCCTTCTTGCCCTGTGCGGAAGCAAATTGGTCCATGATGCCGCAATTGACACCTGCAAACTCATGCTCCGAGGCCTGTCCTATTTTAGCCAATTCTGTGCGGTCAAGACCGGCCGAAAGCAATTCATTAACCGCATACGCTGTTACTACTTCCAATGCCGCAGAAGAAGATAGTCCCGCTCCGGCTGGCACATTGCCCCATATCAGAATATCATAACCTTCCTTCAATTCATAACCGCGCTTGATAAACTGCGCAATACAACCTAACGGATAATTTACCCAATGATTCTTGGGAAGAGGAGTGGTTAACTCTGTCAATGCCAATTCCGTCACCTCAGGCATATTGAGCGACTTAAACCGCATCAATTTATCTTCGTTCTTTGCTAACAACAAATATGTGCCGAAACTCAGTGCACACGGAAATACATAACCGCCGTTATAGTCGGTATGCTCGCCTATTAAATTCACTCTGCCCGGCGAGAAATAAACTGCTGTCGCCTCATGCTTATATGCCTCCTGAAAGGCCTTCTTCAATTCATTGGTTTCCATAAATAACAGATTTAAGTGTTTGCATTTATATGTGTTAGTATTTTCTCTGTTTTTTTGCTCACAGTTGCTTGAAATTCTTTGAGATAGAAAGGCTCAAAATAAGCAATATCCACCATTTGCCTATTTTTGTATGCCTCTTCGGCCAAGTAGCGCATATTCTCTGCCTCCGATTCTATATTGTCTGCAAATATAGCATTCTTGTGTTCTATCACTCCTTTGCACTTCTCGGCTCCGTTGCCTAAAAAACATATCGGCTGCCTGTCCAATAGCTCCGCAAAACTGCTCGCGTCTATCACCTTTGCCTCTATATCTGTCAAGCGGCGCAGTCTTTTGTCATACAAGGCGCAATACACCTCCATCCGGCGCGCATCTATCATTGGACATAACAGCACATTGTCCGGCAATGTTTCTGCCGGGACAGCCGAAGCTATCACCTGTAATGTGTCAATCGCTAACAACGGGACACCCAAACCATAACACAAACCCTTCGACAAAGCAGTACCGATCCGGAGTCCGGTATAACTGCCCGGCCCTTGACTCAAAGCTACAGCCTCTATTTGTATTCCATCTGCATGCACACAACCCAACAATTCATCAATGAATACAGGTAAATCTTTGGCATGACTCCCTGTCTCACTGCGCCTGCTATACAAAATATTAACCCCGTCGCTTACAACTGCGGAACAAACACGCATTGATGTCTCTATGCTCAATATAATCATACGCGCAAAGATACTGCTTTTTCTTAAATTGTCAAAATCTACCTGCTTATACTATCACGCCTTGCTTCCGCCTCCGCCCTATAGTCATGACTGAAGGCCTCCGCTTTCTCCTGATAAAGGTGCAACAACGAAGTGCTTAACCAGGTGATATACCCCCCTCGGACTCCCGCATCATACATACCCTCTATCTCCTGACGCATCTCACCCGCATCGTATGATATACCATTCGGATCCACATAACGAAGCACATGATAACTTTGTATCCAGGTTCGCATCCGTGCCGGAGTGGGACATTCGCGCTGCCTGCTTAATGCCTTATCTCCCCATATTTTCAGTGTGGCATAAGGATTGTTCCAAGGCTTTGCCATACCGCCATAACCCACGGCAAAATGGTCCGGATACGGCATCCCGCATATCACATCCGCCACATTGCTGAGTGCCGGCCAATATTGCCCGTAAGGTGTCGTATAACCCTTATTGGTTGTTTCACCAAATACATCTATTGATACATAGGCTCCCGCATTGTGTATTTCGTCACACGCATACTGCACAAAACGCTGTATCGCCTCTACCTTACTCTCATTGTATTGGTTGTGATAATCTATCGAATCTTCTATACTCTGCAGCTTGTCAGGAAAGCGGACATAATCGAAGTTTATCTCGTTCAAACCGAATTTGCGTACGCACTCCTTTGCCAACTCCACATTAAACTGCCATACCCGCCTGTCATAAGCACTCGGCCAATAAGCCTTGTTGTGATAAAACGGTTCACCTGTCGCCCGTGATGTAATGGCACAATCCGGATTGTCCTGCACAAAATAACTGTCCTTGAAACAGGTGATTCGACCTATCACATAAAACCCTTCGTCATGCAGACGCTGCACTGCATATTCATACATCCTCTGCTTGGTTTTGCCGCCCCATTTATAATTGGTCGGAGAATATCGCTCCATCGACTCCGCTTTGAAAGCAGGACACTCATTGTCTTTCATGTCTAACACAAAGGCATTTATCCTCGTTTGCTTGGCAAGGTCTATAAAACTGTCTATCTTGCCTATCACTGCAGGCGAGATATTTAGATATAAAGTATAAGCCTCCTCCGGCATCTTGTTACCGATGAAATCCGGCTTTTCCACAGGATAATAGTCGCAGCCTATAGCCTCGCCACCGCCGTATGGATTGCGCACGGCACCATGAATCGAATCATACATCTCCGCCATATATCTAAGCTCCGACTCCGCCTGCGACAACACCACATACTTCCTATACACATATCCCTCTACTCCTCCGCATAGTATTTTATAACGATTCACTTCCCCGTCCCCTTGCAGATAATCATATCCTATAACACGATAACCAACGCCCTTTTCTGCCAACCCGCATATATGAGAATGTAGCGTGTCATCTATTACCGATGCCGCAGTCCGTATCCATACCGTATCTTCACGCACCGTCAGTTCCTCCGATTCTACAACCGATGACAACTGAACATATCTCTTTCCCCTGCCGGCTTCCGACAACCGTATATATCTCTCACCACTATATTTCACTACATCGTCCGGCAATAAACTTACCACTGACCCCCGCACTATTGTGTCTGCCACTATCATCCGCTTGTCCGATTGTTGTACATACACCGGCACACCACTACCGGCCGCAGCAAGCCACCCCTCTGCACTAATAGGCTTTCCGCAACCCGCATATAAAACACAAAATGCAAATAACACACTGCCTATATACACTCGCTCCCTTCTATTCATACTATAATCTATTGTAAATAAACACATTTCACACTAAAAACTCATCTAACATGTTGTATTTCAATAACAGCAACATAAGATGAACATAAGATCAACATAACATCAACATATTCGACTAACCCCATCCTAAGTACCCTATATACCAAATATCGTCCTTTTGTTCCGTCATCCTGCACTTGTTTCAGAATTACGCCTCGCCACTCAGACCCTCCGCTCTTCCCACTTGCAAAGATACAACTTTTTCATCCCAAAACAAACCCTAAAAAATTTTTATGCAATATGCTTGCGTAATAAAAAATTTAATCGTATCTTTGCAGCCGCTTTCTGAGAAAGTAGCGGGATGTGGCGCAGTCCGGTAGCGCAACGGTCTGGGGGACCGGAGGTCGCAAGTTCAAATCTTGTCATCCCGACATAAATTATAACAAAAGCGAGATTTCTCTCGCTTTTGTTATTCAATCATTTCCTGTTATGACTTGGCAACAACTTATCACAACACTTCGGTTCGGACAAGAAAACTACCACAACCCACATCACGATGCCCGCAACGAATTCCAACGCGACTACGACCGCCTTGTGTTTTCCGCACCATTCAGACGACTGCAGAACAAAACACAGGTTTTCCCCCTACCGGGCTCCGTTTTTGTACACAATCGCCTGACACATTCTTTGGAGGTATCCTGCGTCGGGCGCTCTTTGGGCAACAATATCGCTTCACTACTCAAACAGCGCCATCCGGAATATGCCGGTATCCTTGATTCCATCGGAGATATCGTTTCTGCCGCATGTCTGGCGCACGACATGGGGAACCCTCCTTTCGGGCACTCGGGCGAGAAAGCTATACAAACCTATTTCTCCGAAGGAAAAGGTTCACAACTCCGGCCAATCCTCACCGATGAGCAATGGGCCGACTGCATACGCTTCGAAGGCAATGCCAATGCTTTTCGTATCCTTACACACCGGTTCAACGGCAGACGCGAAGGTGGTTTTGTCTTGACTTACTCCACCATTGCTTCTGTCGTCAAATATCCTTACACCGCTCTCTCCTCACCCAAAAAGAAATTCGGATTCTTTACTGCGGACAAAGCCAATTGGCAACGCATCTCCGAACAACTGAATATACCTGCCGACACACGCTTTCCGCTCGTCTATCTGGTGGAAGCAGCCGATGATATATGCTACGAAATAATGGACATTGAAGATGCACACAAACTGCGCATCCTCACTACTGAAGAAACAAAAGAACTTCTCCTTGGTTTCTTTGATGAAGACAAGAGGAACAGAAAGATAGAAACAATGCGGCAAGTGGCAGATATCAACGAACAAATAGCCTATCTACGCTCATCCGTTATTGGGGAACTCGTGGATGCCTGCGCCCGGGTGTTTGTCCAATACGAAGAGGATATTCTCAACGGTACCTTCAGCGGATCACTGATAAAAAACATGGATAACCCGCTACTCGTCAATGCTTACAATAACTGCATTACCATATCAGTTGATAAAATATATCGCAGTCAGGACGTATTGGATGTAGAATTGGCCGGCTACAAGATTATCTATATGCTGATGGAAGAACTTATCAATGCTGTCCTCACACCTGAAAAAGAGTATTCGCAACGCCTGCTGCAACGCATACCTTCCCAATATAATGTCCACGCCGATAGCACCTACGAAAAAATACTTGCCATACTGGATTATGTTTCCGGCATGACCGATGTGTATGCCCTCGACCTCTACCGAAAAATCAACGGTATGTCACTGCCTATGCTGTAAGGATTCCGGCGGCAGCGCCTATTCTGATTCCCGATTCTTGATTGCAAGATTCTACAGCCACTTCTTCAACTTGAAGATAAGCATAATGACAGAAGTAAACACTATCATCAGACCGATGGCAAAGGGGTAACCCAATTGCCAATGCAGTTCAGGCATGAAGTCGAAGTTCATACCGTACATGCTCGCTATCAGCGTAGGCGGCAGGAATACAATGTTGACAATGGTGAATATCTTGATAATCTTGTTCTGCTCGATATTGACAAGACCGAGGAAAGTATCCTGCAGATAGTCCAAACGGTCATAGCCGAAGCGAGTATATTCAAACAGCGAGTTGATATCCTTGATGATCATAGTCAAACGCGGCTGCAGGTCTTTCGGGAAGAAGTCGCACTTGAGCACATTGCTTATTACACGCTGCTTGTCCATTACATTCTGCCTTATTACGGTTACTTTTTCCTGCAAGTCCTTAATCTTTATCAGAATATCTTCGTCCACATGGTCGCTCGCATTGTTGATTTCCATACTCAGGTTGGTTATCAGTTCCGTGGTATCCTCTATCATATCTGCATCATATTCCACACGCGTTTCCATCAGTGCTACAAACACATGATAGCCACTCGGAAAATTGCGCGTGTTGACGAACATCTTCTTCACCGTATCATTGAAGGTCCCTAACTCATCGTCACGCACCGTCACCAGCACACCGTTCTTGATGATGAAGTTCACAGGACATGTCTCAAAAGTATCCTTCAGAAAGTTGGAGTTGGCAACTATCGAATCATCGGTCTGCATATAGCGGCTCGACATCTCAATTTCCTCCATCTCCTCGTCTTCCTGTATGTAGATTTTCAGAAACTGCTCCAGCTCCGTTTCCACTTCCTCCTTCACATCCAGCAGGTCAATCCACACAATGTCCTTCTTTTCTATCTTCTGCAGGATATCCAGATTCTTCGAGATTTTTATCTTCTCGTTCTCCTTGTAAAATATTCTCAACTCTGACATAGGTTCTTCTCTATTAAATTGGTTAATGTAATAAATTCTTCCACGGTTAGTTGCTCGGGGCGTCGCTTGAATATATCAGTTTCAAGCAGATTGTTTCCTTTGCCCAATAGCGGCATAAGCGAGTTGCGCATCTGCTTCCGGCGCTGGTTGAAAGCCGTTTTCACCACCTGCCGGAACAACCGCTCATCACATTCCAACCGTCGTCGTTTGTTGCGCGTAAAACGCACTACTGCCGATTTTACTTTAGGCGGAGGATTGAACACATACTCATCCACCGTAAAAAGATACTCTATATCATACCATGTCTGCATCAGTACACTCAAAATGCCATAACTCTTGTTGCCCGGTCGGGCCGCCAAACGCTCTGCCACTTCTTTTTGTATCATACCGCTGCAGCACGGAATACGGTCTTTATAGTCTAAAACCTTGAAAAATATCTGTGAAGAAATATTGTAAGGATAGTTGCCAATCACACAAAAATCCCCCTCCGGATAAAGCACATTCAAATCAAGACGCAGGAAATCGCCCCAGATAAGATGAAGTTGAGGAAAATTGACTGTGAGATAATCAACTGATTCTTTGTCTAACTCTATTGCTGTTAGTTCTACACACGGATTTTGGAGCAGGAATTGGGTCAATACTCCCATTCCCGGCCCCACCTCCAACACTCTTGTTTTATCCTGCAAAACAAGACTGTCGGCTATTCGCTGTGCAACATCGAGGTCCTTCAGAAAATGCTGCCCCAGCGCTTTCTTGGCACGAACTCTTTGCATCCGAGTGATAGTCCATATAACAGTTGATTGGTTAAACTTCTTGCAAAACTACAGAATTCTGTGTACCTTTGCGGCCGCAAAAGTAGTGTTTTTATTTGGAATATGCAAACAATTGCACAGTTTATCACTAAAATTATAGATTTCTTCTATCAACCTTTCCGCCGTCTCTGCTCTCCGGAGTTATTCCGCTACGGCTTTTGCGGCGCATCGAATATGGTACTGGACTGGGTCCTCTATTTCCTTGTCTATAATTTCATCGTCGGACATGATTTGGTATATTTCACATTGTTAGGCAGACAATGGTGCCTCACTCCTCATATTGCATCTCTTTGCATTGTCTTTCCTATCACATTGTTTACCGGCTTCTGGCTCAACCGTCATGTCACATTCACGCAATCTTCACTCCATGGGGTCCGTCAGTTTGTCCGTTATATCACCATTGTGTCGCTCAACCTTGTCATCAACTATTTCGGCTTGAAACTCTTTGTTGACATCTGCGGTATCTATCCCACTCCGTCGAAGATGATAGTCACAACAATTACAGTTATTGTCTCTTATTTCGGACAAAAATACTTCTCTTTTCGCAAATAAATGCTATAAAAATAGTCAATTTTAATTTTTTGTTTGCGTATTCAAAATATTTGGTGTACTTTTGCATCCGCTTTCCGAAAGAAGAGCATACATACATGCTTCCTTAGCTCAGTCGGTTAGAGCATCTGACTGTTAATCAGGGGGTCCTAGGTTCAAGTCCTAGAGGGAGCGCAAAAAGAGAGCAACTTTTTCTGTTGCTCTCTTTTTATTGTCTATATATAACTTTTCACAAAACCCCTATCTATTTGCTGCTTTTCCTCCGGTTGCAATCGCGGCAGAGCATCTGGCAGTTGTCGGGCGTGGTGTGACCGCCTTGTGACCAAGGGGTTATATGGTCGGCCTCCATCTGCTCGAGTTCGAAATGCTTGCCGCAAATAGGACAGATACCCTGTTGTTTCTCATATTGGCGGCGTTTGGTGTTGCCATCGAAGGCACGAATCTGCAGATGCCGCTCGTCACCGTCAAACACATACCAATAGATACCCTTTTGATTACCCACATCGGAGTCCTGGATAAGCGCAGAGATGCGCTGCTCCATCTCATCGATGTTGATGTGTTCTTGCCCGTATTTATTGTAGATAGCACCCCAGTCCACACCTTTCATGACGGAGCGGTAGCGGAACTTGGCTTGTACCCAGTTGATAACTTGCTGGAAATAGAGCCAGAGAGCCGTGGCATCGGAGTCTTTGAGGGAATGCTGAGCCATATACTGCTCAATCTGTCCGCCGCTAATCCAGTCGAGC
>CAJOPG010000118.1 GCA_905236355.1 Paludibacteraceae bacterium
ACACCAACAAGAGTGGCAAAACCGTTCTTGAACAGGAAGATGATGCCGCTCATGTGAATTGGGGTGGTGGCTGGCGAATACCTACTAAGGAAGAATGGCAGGAACTCATTGACAGCTGCACCTGGACGTGGACTACGCAGAATGGGATAAACGGTAGCAAGGTAACGAGTAATAAAGAAGGCTATACGGACCAGTTTATTTTTATTCCAGCGGCGGGCTACCGCAGCGAAGACGGTCTTTTCTGGTACAACACCAAAGAAGGTGATCTCTACAATGCGGGCTCCATCGCCTACTATTGGGCGTCTTCGCTCTACTTACCCGTGTCGTACGCCGCATGGAACATGGGATTCCGTTCTGACCGATACGACTGTTACGGCTACGACCGAGATATGGGGCAGCCCGTGCGGCCTGTGCTACTGCCGTCCTATAGCACATTGGTGAATGACACTATCCGCATTTATTCCAATGGATGTGACGATTACCAGACTTTTATCGGCTCACATGAAAGTCAACTGACGATAACTGCCAATAGTGATCAGTGGTCGTATTTTGTGCGTTGGCAGGATGGCAACACCGACAATCCCAGAACCATTACTACAAACGGCAATGCCGATTATACGGCTTATTTTGAAACATATCTATTCTTTGTAGACGTACTGAGTGATGATGAAGCGGGAGGTAGTGTCTATATCTCTAAAGTAGTCAAAGATGGCACGATTAAATACAATGAGTCAGTCGGCAATTTTGAGGCAGGAAGTGAAGTGGAAATATATGCGAGAGCCAATTATGGGTATCACTTCGTACGATGGAGTGACGGCAATACATCCCAACAGCGTTCTTTTATCTTGACAAAAGATACAACCTTTACCGCTATTTTTGATAAAAACGTATATTTCGTCACCAAGAACGCTGAGCATGGCTCTATTTCCGGCAATAGTTCCGCGGAATACTTGGATGAAGTAACACTTTCTGTTTCAGCCGATAGTGGTTACCATTTCGAGCAATGGAATGATGGGAATACTGACAACCCGCGTACGATTGTTTTGACACAAGATACTATACTAACGGCAATCATTGTTATGGATACAACCGGTTCTTGCGGTAAAGATTATGCTTTGACATGGGCTTACAATCCGTCAACCAAAACATTGGCCATCAGCGGTGATGGCTCGTTTGATGAGAATATGGAATGTGGATTAGTGGCAAAGCAGGAAATGACCAAACTGGTTATTAACGAAGGCGTAACTGCAATAGGGAAAGAGGCGTTTAGCAATTGTGCAAACCTTACGACTATGCAATTGCCTACGACACTCAAGATAATCGGAGAACGCGCTTTCTATTACTGCCTTGATTTGGTTGCTATCTACAACTATCGTGTGAATCCGTGCCTGATAGAAACGAACACTTTTGAAAAAGTTAATACGTTTGACTGTGTGTTGTATGTATTAACAAACTCTATTGCTAAATATAAATCTGAGGCCTCGGGGTGGAAGATTTTTTATTATATCAATCCTGTTGACGCAACAACGGTAGATAATCAGGTAACAGATGTAACGGTCGTTCCTTCTGACAACAATGCAGTCGTTACATGGCCAATCTCGGAGAATGCGGCTACCTACACTATCAGGATTACCAAAGATGACGAAGTCTTCTGCACGTTGATATTCAATGGTAACGGTCAGTTGACGGATCGGGCTTTTGCGCTAGGCAGGAACGGCAACCGTCATGCACTGGCAGCCACAATGACCGCCAACGGTTTGCAGTTCACGGTTACGGATCTGAACAGCGCAACGCATTACGCGCTTACGCTCCAAGCCAAAGACAACCAAGATGCCGTATTGGCTTTCTATAGCAGCGAGTTCACCACCACCGGCGGCACACCAACCGGCATTGACAACACTCCCTTCCCTTCAGGGGAGGAACGGGGTGAGGCTTCCAAGTTATTCCGCAATGGTCACCTTTTCATTCTCCGCGGCGACAAGATTTATACCGTCACGGGACAAGAAGTTAAGTAATATTCAAAGTCACGAGGTACAATATACAAAGTAATCAAGCGGGCGGCACATCGTGTCGCCCGCTTGCCTTTTATGTCGGGGTGAAAGGATTCGAACCTTCGACCTCCTGGTCCCAAACCAGATGCGCTACCGGACTGCGCCACGCCCCGTGCTTTTTTGTAAGCAGCTGCAAAGGTACAATAATTTTTCTGTTTGCGCAAATTATTTTTCATCTTTGCGAAAAGATTTGGTAATTTCGAAATATTTCGGTATATTTGCAGCCGTTTTTTAGGGAATGTGCAGTATAATATGCACTTTATGTTAAAAATAACTGACCTAAAAGGTTAATCTGAATACAATGAAACACACACACAAGGTCCTTCTTGTACTGGGGCTATATATGTCAATCGTATTATCTGTTGCGGCAGCCAATGGCATCTATCATACAAGTGGGGTAGAGTTCAATAACAGAGTTGCTATAACAGCTTCGCCGGCTACCTTCTCCTCTCCATTATCTCCCGTTTCTTCCGTATCTTCCGCCCCCTCGTTGTCAACGGTCAGAGCGTCTGTGGTATCTCCAGATGCGGCCTATCACTCTTATCGTTCGCCGGTATATGAGCCGTTTTCTAACACTCTCCCGAGTGCAACCACATTGCGGCGTGGGGTTCGTCCGGGCGATGATGATGACGATGGTCCCTCTTCCGGCAATGCCGGCGACCCGGGGCAGCAATCTGAATTCTCTCCCGTTGGTGCAGATTGGATACTGCTGTTGATGGCTATATTATATTTGTTGGTAAAATACGGAAGAATAATCTGCAACACAAATAAATATCATGAATAATAAAATATCTCACAATATGAAACACACTCTCCTCAAATCCATAACCCTTGCCTTGATACTGATGTTTTCCATAGGAAATGCTATGGCGGTTGATTACTACTATCGCGGGAATCAAAATAGCTGGGGGGCAACGAAGATGACCGTCAGTACGGACGGTTACTATGCCTACTATCAGGCGAAGAGTTACTCCGCCAATGGGAATCAGAATAATAACTTTAAGATATCAACGAGTACATCCACATGGGATTATAATGTGAATCAGGTTTCAGCGGGATTCAATGGTACTAATATCACAGATATGGCGACTTCATCTAATCATTGGGATTCTGATAACTGTGGAATATATAGTACAAGTACTCATTATGTATTGGTGTATTTCCCCAATACTCTTATCAATACGACTTCCTCTCCCGTCATCTGTGCTGCAACCGGGTTACCAGATAATTCGGCTATTTATTTAAAAGGGAATATTGGTGGAGATGATAATAATTGGAGTTCATCTGCTTACGCGTTTTCAGGTAGTGGCACATCCGTTACATTGGATATATCGCTTAGCAAAAACGACTATGGCAATCAATATAATATGGGGTTCAAACTATATGTAGGGAAGAATAATTATTGTAATGATCATTGGATCAGTTTTGATGGAACTCTTACAAATGGTAATAGTACTAATAAACGGATGGCAGAGTCTGTTAGCAATAATACTTATTTAATAGTAGATGTAAGTGGAATATATACATTTACTTTTAATAAAACTACCAGTCAATTATCCGTCACATATCCGGAAGTATATAGTATTGCAGGTGATTTTAATAGTTGGGACAATAGTGCAGATGAACTTACGGGTACGAATCCTAAGACAGTAACAATTACTCTTGCTGCAGAAACATTGTATGAGTTCAAGGTTGTGGATGCCGGAACTTGGTGTGGTAAAACCCCATATACTTATGTTGAGCAGAATAGTAATAGTGTGACAGGTTTGACAACAGCCGGTTATAATATGGCACTTGCCACTACTTATGCGGGCTCTTACTCCTTCTCCTATAATACTTCCACCAAGGCGGTTACTGTCACCTATCCGCAGCAGGTACCTGCTATGGGAGGAACATTATCGTTGGGGTTGAACACGGCTTATACGGACTCAAGTGATCCTATCATCAGTGGTAGCGGAACGGAAGCCGACCCATATCTTGTATATCAAGGTAAGAAACTATATGTGCTTGCCACTTCATCCGTGGCGAATGATGCGCATATGTACTATGCTTTCTATTATAATAATACCACTTCTCCTCAACAAACACTCGTTAGTACCACCGCCAATAATGGTGCAAAAAAGTATAACATTACGGTGGAAGGCAACTACAACGATGTGAAGTATATAGAAGTACGCACCTATTATGAATACGGACCAACCGGTCATAAGACACAAGGTACTGCAAAGACAGCTCGCATCTATTATAAAGTAATGCAACCGCCGATTGTTACCTTGGCGGATTTGGACGATGTGGAAAAGGTGGCAACCACAAGTTATGTTTTCCTTACGGCCTCAGTAGATGGTCACGGCATAGGGGCATCTTTAGGTGCCAGCCCATATCGATTTATGGTAAAGAAGCCCGGTGCGAGCAGTTTTTCTAATGTGCTCACCTCCGGCAATTCCACATCGTCCCCTTATAAATATACGCTCAGTACGGTAGGTGCCTATAGTTTTTATGTGTATGTATATAAAGACGGGTATATGTGGTACTCCGATACCATTACCATGAAATACTACCTTCCTATCACCGTTACGGTAAAGACCCCTTCATCGGTGTGGACGAATGTGATGTTCCATACATGGGATCTCGGCTTCGGAGAAGATGCGGCAGATATCCAAACTACATGGCTGTCTGATGTAACGGAGGGGGGGGCAGAATACAAATACTTCTCCTACACCATCAAAACAACAGGCACAGCCAACTTTTTGATGTACAATGGTAGCTTTGACGGCGGAAATCAGACTGCTGATATATCTATCACGACCGACAAGTGTTATGAGATACTCAACTCTTTGAGTAGCGGCAAGCGTGCATACAAGGAGATGGATGCCTGCGCCGCTTTCTATCGTGTGAAATCGGAGGCTAACGGCAAAACTTTCTATTCCAATGTCTCCTCGCAAGATGGCGATATTCTGTCTTATTTTGCTTCCTCCACCGGTACGCTCACGCTGCAGAAGCTGACTGCCGGTTGGACCGATGTGCGCACGCTGTCGTCTCCTGCCGCTTCCAATGTATATGTTGCAACGGTGGATGCCGACAACGACAATGTGACTGATATAGCTGTCTATACAGGTAACTATTACCTTCACTCCAATATCAGCGAGGGACAGAATCCGGGCTGGATACACTATCAGAACATGACGGAGGCACAACGCGACTCGGCATTGTTCACCTATTTTGAACCCAACGAGAACTATCCCGATGAACTCTACAACTATTATTGGGTGCGCTATGTAAACACGGATGTCAATGTCAATGCACAGGTGGGTAATGAGTATAACATGTATCTGGCAGAAGAGATAGGCGCATGGCCTCCCTACACCGATGCAGAAACAGGGAAACCCGTCAAGGCTGCCAATATCCGGTTCGGCTACAATCCCACTACCAACTGGTTCGGGCGTAACTTTATCGCCGGTTCCTCGGCTTCTGCCACCGACTTTGTTACTGCTTATGCCGAGTGTGGTATGTATGAGTATGACGATGGTGCAGCAGGAGATATTATCGACTCACTCAACTATCAGAAGTTCATAGACCTGAGTAACTGGATGTATCAGTTGGATGTGATGGCGGTAAAGACCTCCGAGTGTTATCCGCAAGTGATAGTGCGTTCGGGCTATGGTGTGGAAACACCCTTGTTCGGCGAGGGCGTGACACAGAATATTCTCGGTTCCGGTACCACTAACGGCAACTACCACATGCGTCTTACATACGACTACAAGACCAACCGTATCATCTCGGGATGGATTCCTGATGACGAGGATGTGGGTGAGATTACATTAGAGGGCAATCTGATTATTCAACGCACGATGAACGGCGATGCATCGCATGTGGTTGTTTCCAACGGGAAAGAGGTGTTGGAAGTCAAACAGATTTACACCGTTCTCACATTCGACCGCGACTCCGCATGGACCCCAAACGGACCGGACAACTACGGCTACTACTACTATTGGATATCACTTCCTTACGACTGCTATGTGGGTGACATTTTCGGAATCCCGGGCTATGGCACCGCCTGGACGATGCAACGCTATCGGGGCGACTTGCGCGCCCGTGACGGCTGGTTCGTCGAGACACCTACCTTCTGGCACGATATGCGTACCACCAACATCATGAAAGCAGGGCAGGGTTATGTAATCCGTATAAAGAAGTCGGCTATCAGTTTCAAGGAGATAGATGGTCGTTCCACCGTGCGTCTGTTCTTCCCATCGATGTTCGAATATAACTACACCATTGCCCCGACGGCAGTCAAGACGCAGGTTGTTCCTACCTATTTGTGTACCATAGAGCGTGACGACCGCACCAAGGAAGACAGCAACTGGAATGTGCTGGGTGTGCCGGGCTTCTCCGACAACACTATAGCCTCCTATACAGCTCAAGATGATGAGCATAGCAAAGAGGCAGCGCCCAAATACTTCTACCGCTGGGCATGGAACAGTTCATCCAAAGAAGGACAATACACGGCTGCTGCCATTACCGGCACCACTTTCCGCAATACGCATGCCTATATGCTGCAGTTTGGAGGCACTATCACCTGGAACAGCACCTATAGCAGTGCCAATGCCATTGTGTTGGATGCTTATCTGGCACCTCAAAGGCGTGAGGTGGCAGAAGATGCGGAAGCCGATAATCGTATGCTGGCGCTCACACTTACAGACAACAATGGACAGCAGGATGTTACTTTTGTGGATATGTACGATGGTGCCACTGCTGCATACGACCTCAATCAGGACCTCGGCAAGATACTTGCTTCTTCATCGCTGCAGGTTTACACCTTGGGCGATGAGCGTGATGCGGTGGATGCCAACGGCAATACCGAACGCGTAATCAGTCGTTTTGCCGGCAACAATCTGCCGTTGGAGGCGACCGTAGTGCCTGTGGGAGTGCAGATACCCTCCGATGGCGACTACATCTTCTCCGCCAACAGAGACGAACTGCGCGGTTTGCAGCCTATATTGTATGATGCTGCTGAAGACCGCATAATCAACCTGCTCTTTGATGATTATACTGTAAGTCTTACTAAGGGTACGGATGAGAATCGTTTTTCACTGCAGCTTTCGCTTCAGCAGACCGATACAGCTACGGCGTTGGATGATACCACAAACGGTTATTCTGTCAGTCAGGTTAATGGTGGTTTTGTTATCAATGGTATCGGACAGACAGCATGGGTGGAACTCTACGATGCATTAGGACGTCGGCTCATGCAACGGCCGGTATCTGCCGGCGAGCGCATAGAAGTGCCGCAAACGGGTGTGTATGTGTTGTCGGTGAACAATACTCCGTTGCGGGTAGTGTTGCGATAGACAGTATTTGTTACAGATTAGACAGATAATATATAGGGGCGGCCCCATGGGGTTGCCCCTACGATTTGTAATATTTGCTGTGCGGAAGAAATAAGTCCTTTTTTATTTCATATATTTTTTTTATCTTTGCGGGCAAATGTATGATGCGGATATTGTGGGTGGTAGAAAGGTGGTAGAGTATGATTGTATCATTAGGGGATAGGTATGGGTATAGGATAGGGACAAAACGGACGCAGGACGGGTACGGCAGAACATGTTGATGTTATGTTCATCTTATGTTTATCTTATGTTCATCTTATGTTACGGTTATTGAAAATCAACGATATAGAATGCTTTTTTGTGTGTCATACATGCGCTATGTTGTTCGTTGACAGTAGATTGTGATAGGTAAGAGTTGAAAATGACAATTATATGAAATATGAAAGGGAAAAGTTTGATTTTAGTTGCATTTGCAGCATTTTTATCGGGCTGTATGAATCAGGAAAAGAGTGAAATAATAGGGAGACAGGTCCCCGCAATAGAGAATCGTCAGTTCTCTGCCGAGGCATTATGGGCATTAGGAAGGATAGGGGGCGTATCGGTTAATCAGAAGACAGGCGATGTGCTCTATCAAGTAGGGTACTATAGTGTGGAACAGAACAAATCTAATACCGAGTTGTTTTACTTGCCCAACAAGCCGTCGGCATCTCCGCTTCAGCTCACTCACACCGCTTTTCATGAGAGCGATGCCCAATGGTTAGACAATCGCAATTTGCTTTATCTGACCAACAAGAGCGGTTCTACACAGATATGGAAGATGCGTACTGACGGCGCATCCTGTTTGCAGATAAGCGATTATGGGGACGATATTGAGGGTTTCAGTCTCTCTCCGGACGGAAAGAAGATGCTGTTTGTGGCGCAAGTAAAGACCGTTGGTACGACTGCAGAGAAGTATGCTGACCTTCCTAAGGCTTCCGGGCGTATTGTGACCGATTTGATGTACAAGCATTGGGACGAGTGGACAGAAACGGCCCCCCATCCGTTTGTAGCAGACTTTGATGGTACTTCGCTGAGCAATATACGGGATATATTGGAAGGTGAGCCGTACGAGTCACCGATGAAGCCTTTTGGCGGTATGGAACAGTTGTGCTGGTCTCCCGACAGTCGTTATGTGGCCTACACATGCCGCAAGAAGACAGGTTTGGAGTATGCAATAAGCACGAATAGTGATATTTATCTGTATGATGTGCAGACGGGTGATACACGCAACCTGACGGAGGGAATGATGGGGTATGACACCAATCCGCAGTTCTCGCCGGATGGCAGCATGTTGGCATGGCAATCGATGGAGCGTGACGGTTATGAGGCCGACCTCAACAGGCTTTTTGTGATGGATATGGGAACAGGTGAAAAGCGTTTCCTGAGCCATGAGTTTGAGAGTAATGTGGATGAGTACTGCTGGTTAGACAACGGGCGTATTGTCTTTGCCGGTTGTTGGTATGCATTGGAACATCTGTATCTGATAGATATGGATGGGATGGTGCAAGAGCTTACCGATGGTCAGTATGACTACCAGTTAGCGGGGCTCTTCGGCTCGCAGATATACACGTTGCGCCATTCAATGCGTGAACCTAACGAATTGTTTGTGTTCAATCTGCAAGATATACCGTGGCTCAAAGAGAATTATGCGCATGAGGACATCTATCGCAGCACATCCGAGTTGGAAGAGAAGGGTGTCCTTCGTCAGTTGACATTTGAAAACAAGCATATTCTGGAGCAGGTTGATATGGGCAGTGTGATGCAGCGTTGGCAGACTACTACCGACGGCAAACGGATGTTGACCTGGATTATATATCCGCCTCAGTTTGACCCTCATAAGAAGTATCCTACTTTGCTTTATTGTGAGGGCGGACCTCAATCGCCTGTTTCACAGTTCTGGTCATATCGTTGGAACTTTATGCGCATGGCGGCACACGGTTATATCATAGTGGCCCCGAACCGCCGCGGTCTCCCCGGTTTCGGCATTGATTGGAATGAACAGATTAGCGGTGACTATGGCGGGCAGTGTATGAGAGATTATCTGACGGCGATAGACGAGTTTTGCACTGAGCCGTATGTGGATACCGAGCATCTCGGTTGTGTGGGTGCATCTTTTGGGGGTTATTCCGTTTATTGGCTGGCGGGTCATCACAACAAGCGTTTCAAGGCCTTCATAGCGCACGACGGTATCTTCAATATGGAGATGCAATATCTTGAGACTGAGGAGAAGTGGTTTGCCAATTGGGATATGGGTGGTGCTTACTGGGACAAGCAGAACAAAGTGGCCCGGCGCACCTTTCAGAACTCTCCGCACTTGTATGTGGACAAATGGGATACACCTATTCTTTGCATTCATGGAGAGAAAGACTACCGCATTCTTGCCAATCAGGGAATGGCGGCATTCGATGCAGCCAAGATGCGTGGTGTTCCGGCCGAGTTGCTTATCTTCCCTGATGAGAATCACTGGGTACTTCGTCCTCAAAACGGAATACTTTGGCAGCGTGAATTTATAAATTGGTTGGACAAATGGCTGAAATGAAAATATACAAAGTGCAATATCAAGAGGTGGATGCGAATCGGCGATTGCGCATCTATACCTTGGAGAATATGTTATTGAATACGGCGGGCAGCAATGCAGATGATACGGGCATAGGTATTCAGTATCTTATGCAGCAAAACTGCACATGGGTGATAACCAATATGTCGATAGAGATAGGCTACTTGCCGACTCATGGCGAGAAGATAGGTATAGAGACCTGGGTGGAGAATGCGGCTCACATGCTTTCGGTGCGTAATTTCCGTATATGGTTGGTGAACAGCAACGGAGAAGCAGTGCGTCAGATAGGTCAGGCGCGTTCGGTTTGGGCGGTTATTAATCTGACCGACCGTACTATACAAAATGTGTTTGACCAACCGGTCTTCCTCAACTATAACTATGGTGGTCGGATAGAAATGCCCAAGCAACCTCATTTTGCATCGATTAATACCCCTGACGGCTATTGGCAGCATGAGATAGTGTATTCCGACATAGACTACAATGGTCATTGCAACTCGTGCAAGTATCTGGAGTTTATGCTTAATGCTTCTGAACCGGTTCGCTTGAAAGAGCAGCTGCCGCAGAAGATGACCGCAGAGAACATTGACAAACAACCACAGGGCCGACTTGACAAGATTCTTCGGGTTGACCTCAAGTATGCCAAGGAGTTGCACAAAGGCGAGAAGGCGGTGGTGCGCTATCGTTGGAGTGATGACCACAATGTGCAATATGAGGTCCGCAACTTTACAGGTGAGTTGGCATGTAGCGCCTACATAAGTATTGTGCGGAATGAATAATCAAAAAGCGGAGGGCAACAATGAAGATAGCATTGATAACAGGTATTACAGGTCAGGACGGCAGTTTTTTGGCGGAGTTTTTGCTGGAGAAGGGCTATGAGGTGCATGGCATTCTGCGTAGGAGCAGTAGTTTTAATACGGGTAGAATAGAGCACCTGTATCTGAACGAATGGGTGCGCGACATGAAGCGTCCGCGTGCTGTCACTCTGCACTATGGCGACATGACCGATTCGTCGTCGCTGATTCGCATAATCCAGGAGGTGCGTCCTGATGAGATTTACAACTTGGCGGCACAGAGTCATGTGAAGGTGAGTTTTGATGTGCCTGAATACACTGCGGAGACAGATGCCGTTGGCACACTTCGTTTGTTGGAAGCGGTAAGGATGTTGGGACTGGAGAAGCATACACGCATCTATCAGGCGAGTACAAGTGAGTTGTTTGGCAAGGTGCAGGAGGTTCCGCAGCGCGAGACGACACCTTTCTATCCTCGCAGTCCGTATGGTGTGGCAAAGCAGTATGCTTTTTGGATAGTGAAGAATTATCGTGAAGCGTATGGTATATATGCCGTCAATGGTATATTGTTCAACCATGAGAGCGAACGCCGCGGCGAGAACTTCGTTACGCGCAAGATAACTCTTGCTGCAGCGGCAATAGCTCAGGGAAGACAGGACAAGCTCTATCTGGGTAATCTCTCTGCCCGTCGAGACTGGGGCTATGCCAAAGACTATGTGGAGTGTATGTGGCTAATGCTGCAACAGGATAACCCAGAAGACTATGTTATTGCCACAGGCGAGATGCATACGGTCTGCGAGTTTTGTACGCTTGCTTTTCGCGAAGCGGGTATCACTCTGCATTGGACCGGCGATGGAGTGGATGAGAAGGGTATTGACGACAACGGGAGGGTGCTTGTGGAGGTTGACCCCAAGTATTTCCGTCCTTCAGAGGTGGAGCAACTATGTGGCGACCCCACCAAAGCCATGACTCAGTTGGGCTGGAAACCGAAGAAGACATCGTTTGAAGAGTTGGTCAGACTGATGGTGAAATATGATATGCAAGAGAGATGAATAAGGAGGCAAAGATATTTGTGGCAGGTCACAGAGGGATGGTAGGCTCGGCTATTGTGCGTGAACTGCAGAGGCAGGGTTATAATAACCTCATTTGTCGGACGCATAAGGAGTTGGACCTGACGAAGCAGAGCGAGGTGGAGGAGTTCTTCATGAAAGAGCAGCCCGAATATGTGTTTCTGGCAGCTGCTAAAGTGGGAGGAATAGTGGCAAACCGTGATGCGTTGGCTGATTTTATGTATCAAAACATGATGTTGGAGATGAATGTGATACATAGTGCATGGCAGAACGGTTGCAAGAAATTGCTGTTTCTCGGCTCATCGTGTATCTATCCCCGTTTAGCTCCCCAACCGATGCGTGAAGACTGTCTGCTCACAGGTGCCTTGGAGCCTACAAATGAAGCATACGCATTAGCCAAAATAAGCGGACTGAAGTATTGCGAATATCTCAACCGCCAATATGGGACGGATTATATATCGGTGATGCCGACGAACTTGTATGGTCCGAACGACAATTATCATCCCGAGCACTCGCATGTGTTGCCGGCACTCATACGGCGTTTCCATGAGGCCAAAGTGAGCGGGGCTGCATCGGTCACATGTTGGGGTGACGGCTCACCGCTTCGTGAGTTCCTCTATGTGGACGACCTCGCCAATCTGTGTGTGTTTCTGATGAATAACTATAGCGGGAATGAAACCGTCAATGCCGGTACGGGCAAGGAATTGACCATTAAAGAACTGACCGAGTTGGTGGCGAAGGTGGTCGGCTATGAAGGCAGCATAGAATGGGACACTTCCCGTCCTAACGGCACACCCCGCAAACTGCTCGATGTGAGTAAGGTAACCGCCCTTGGATGGACCTATCATACTGAATTGGAAGACGGAATCCGTCTTGCCTATGAAGATTTTTTGAATAACCCGATGCGTGCAGAGAGGTAATTATGACGGCAATTGAATTTGAGAATATCAGCAAGCAGTATCGACTCGGATTAGTCAGCACCGGCACTTTGGCGCACGACTTGAACCGATGGTGGCAGACGAGTGTATTGCATCGTGAGGACCCTTATCTGAAGATAGGTGAGACCAACGATCGTGCTATGCGTGGCACATCTGAGTATGTGTGGGCATTGCGCGACATCAATTTTAAGGTGGAACAGGGCGATGTGGTAGGTATCATCGGCAAGAACGGAGCAGGCAAGAGTACACTTCTCAAACTGCTTAGCAAGATTACCACACCTACTACGGGTGTCATCCGTGCCCGCGGGCGCATCGCTTCTTTGTTGGAAGTCGGCACCGGTTTCCATTCAGAACTGACAGGACGGGAGAATATCTATATGAACGGTGCTATTATGGGTATGACGAAGGCGGAGATAGACCGCAAGTTGGATGAGATTGTCGATTTTTCAGGCTGCGAACGATATATTGACACTCCTGTCAAGCGTTATAGTAGTGGTATGACGGTCCGTTTGGGCTTTGCTGTAGCAGCACATCTCGACCCTGAAATCTTGGTAGTTGACGAGGTTCTTGCCGTCGGCGATGCCGAGTTCCAGAAGAAAGCTATCGGTAAGATGCAGGATATCTCTCACGGCGAGGGCAGGACGGTGCTGTTCGTGAGTCATAATATGGCATCAATTAAGGCTCTTTGTTCTAATGGTGTACTTTTGGAGAATGGCAGGGTGAAATACATAGGCGGCATTAAAGATACGGTGGATTACTATATCGGCGAAGGAGGCAGTAGTGAGAATCAGTTTTTCGATGATCTGGCTACAGCTCCCGGCAATGATGTGATTCGTATCAAGAGTTTTGAGATTTTACCTGGTAAACCACAAGCCAAT
>CAJOPG010000119.1 GCA_905236355.1 Paludibacteraceae bacterium
TACTTATACCAGCGAGAATGCCACATCCATCATCTGTGTGAAGGTGTTCTGACGCTGCTCGGCAGTAGTGGCTTCACCTGTCAGAATATGATCACTAACAGTACAGATTACCAATGCCTTTTTGCCTGCCCGCGCTGCATTCATATATAATGCAGGAGCCTCCATTTCATCGGCCAGGACACCCATCTTTGTCCAATTGGCTTTGCGCTCGTCTTCACAGTAGAATATATCCGCAGAGAACACATTGCCTACATGATACCTATAACCTAATTTTTCACAAGCATCGGCGGCACGGCGACACAAATCAAAGTCCCCCAAAGGAGCATAATGCCCCGGCAGATTGTATTGTGCGGCATAGTTACTATCGGTACAGCAACCTTGTGCTATCACGATGTCCCCTAAATTAACATACATCTGACGCGCACCGCATGACCCTACGCGTATGATAGTTTGTACATCATAGAAATTGTATAATTCATAGGTGTAGATACCAATGGACGGGATTCCCATACCATGTCCCATTACGCTTACTCGTTTGCCTTTGTATGTGCCGGTAAAACCAAGCATATTACGCACGTTATTGAACTGCACAGGATCTTTCAAAAATCTTTCTGCCATCAGTTTTGCCCGAAGCGGGTCACCCGCCATAATCACGGTTTCGGCTATCTCGCCATATTGTGCCCCGATGTGGGGAGTTGGTGTGTTTTTCATATTATTTATTATTTGTTTTTAATTTGATTGATATTCTCTTTCCAACAAAAGAGAAGTTGTCTGCACCACCTACTTTTGCATGGCAAAGGTACAGTATTTTTTTTATATCTCAAAAAATAATTTAGCATTCAGATAAAATGTCGTACCTTTGCGGCCCCAAATGAGATATACGATATGGATTGGTTGATTCAATTATTTACCCAGAGTTCTGTAGCGCATACCATTGCTATATATTGCCTAATTATCGTAATTGGCATGGCATTGGGAAAGGTGCGTCTGCATGGCATTTCGTTGGGTGCAACATTTGTGTTGTTTACGGGATTGCTGTTCGGCTATTTCATGACCGGAATCGACCCTGTGTTACTTGATTTTCTCAAGAATTTCGGCCTCATACTCTTCATTTTCTCTATTGGTCTGCAGGTTGGTCCCGGTTTTTTCTCATCTTTCAAGCAGGATGGACTGAGATTAAACGGATTAGCCATTGCAATTGTTTTATTGGGGATAGGCGTGACTATCGCTCTATATTATGCTTTTAATGGTCGTATTAGTCTGCCGATGATGGTCGGAATCATGTCCGGTGCTATCACTTGTACCCCCGGTTTAGGTGCAGCAGAAGAGGCACTTGAACAGATATCCTCTATTCAGGGCACCACACCGGAGCCCATATCGTTAGGATATGCTGTCGCCTATCCCATAGCCATACTCGGGAGTATTCTGGTTATGATGCTTATAAGACTTCTTTTCAAAATAGATATCAATAAAGAGGGAAAGGAGTTGAACAGGCGTATCAAAAGTAATGAGAAGCCTGATATTTTAACCTTTAGGATTACCAACCCGGCCATTGAGGGTCTTACACTTGCAGAAATGAAGGGCCGATTCGGTCATCAAGCCATTGCGACCCGGATATATGATGGAAAGAGAGTGTTTATTCCGCATTTTGACACTATTCTTCATTTGGGAGACATTATTCTTATTGTTACACGCGATGCTGATGCTCTTGCCTTAGAACAGCTATTGGGTGAGCGCGTTGAATATGAATGGGAGGATGATGAGCGTGATTTAGTATCACGCCGTATTGTGATTACTAAAAACAGCATCAACGGAAAGACTTTAGGTGCTCTGCATCTAAGGAGTGGATATAATGTTAATGTCACTCGTATCAACCGCGCAGGTATCGATTTGTTAGCGAGGCCGGATCTTATTCTTCAAGTGGGCGACAGAGTGATGGTTGTCGGTCCCAAGGAAGGTATTGAACAAGCAGAGAAGATGCTTGGCAACACCTTGCGCCGACTTAATGAACCTCACATTACTACTATCTTCCTTGGTATTTTATTAGGTATCGTGGTCGGCAGTATTCCTATCTATTTCCCCAATATGCCAATGCCCGTCAAACTGGGTATTGTGGGTGGACCACTTATCGTGGCTATTTTGTTGGGACGGTTTGGCTACAAACTCAAACTCATCACCTATACTACGCAGTCGGCCAACCTGATGTTACGTGAATTGGGACTCTGTCTGTTTCTTGCCAGCGTCGGTTTGCAATCAGGCGGCGGTTTTGTGGAAAATGTATTCTCACAAGATGGATTATATTGGGCATTATGCGGATTCATTATTACAGTTTTCCCAGCCCTTGTCATTGCAATCTATGCCCGTCTCAGGAAACTTAATTTTCTAACCATTTGTGGTTTGGTGGCAGGTGCTCACACCAGTGCCCCACCCCTTGCCTATGCAAATTCGCTCAGCGAAAGCGATGAACCGGCCGTAGTATATTCCACCGTATATCCGTTGGTAACATTCCTGCGTATCATTGCAGCACAATTTTTAATTCTTATCTTTGCATAGCCTTAAGTCAGGGTCTATATGTGCTTTTGATGTATGGTTGATCCTTTGATGATGTATCGATGATGTACCGATACCGCTATCTGATTATATGCATATTGTAAGGGTAGCGGTTGGTAGCGGTTTGTTGTGGTTGTTCAGGATGGTTTAACCCAAATCGGTCATTAGACTGTTTCACGCTTACACGACTTTCTTTTTGTTATCTTTTTTGCCGATTTTCAGTTACAATGGAA
>CAJOPG010000120.1 GCA_905236355.1 Paludibacteraceae bacterium
AATCACCCAACAATCACCCAACAATCACCCAATAATCACCCAATAATCACCCAATACAATAATCACTTCCCTACCGCTACTACTCGGAAATAAGTTATGAGTGGTATTTTTAATGGCGTTGTTTTGTTTAATGGTGTGTTTTGAAGTTCTGCTGGAGTTATTGTCTATTTGGCAACCTTAGAAACAGGTGTAAACGGTTCGGCTATTGTCCCGATATGCACATCATTTTGGGAAGTAAGCATTGTGTCCGGTCTTCTTGATGTTACGATAATCTTACGATGCCGCCACCTATACCGAATTTTGCCTAAACCACACCAAACAACACCCATTACTCCTCAGTCTTTGCCTCTTGCCAGATGCTTTCCATCTCTGCCAGAGTCATGTCTTTCAGGCTGCGTCCTCGTTCCTTGGCTCTCTGCTCTAAATAGTTGAAGCGACGGATAAACTTACGATTGGTGCGTTCAAGCGCATTATCGGGTTGCACCTCATAAAGTCGGGCAGCGTTGATGAGTGAGAAGAACAAGTCGCCAAACTCCGCCTCCATTCGGTCGGCATCCATGTGGTCTATCTCTGTTTGCAACTCGCCAATCTCTTCTTTCACTTTGTTCCACACCTGTTCCCGCTGCTCCCAATCAAAGCCCACGCGGCGTGCCTTGTCTTGAATACGATGGGCTTTAACCACCGACGGTAGAGCGTCCGGCACTCCGGAGAGAACGGTCTTGTTTCCTCCTTTCTCTTTGAGTTTCACTTGTTCCCATAGTTGCTCCACCTGCTCGGAGTTACTCAATTTTGCCGCATCGCCATAGATATGCGGATGGCGGAAGATGAGTTTGTCGCACAGACTATTGCACACATCTGCCATATCAAACCAGCCTTTCTCATTGCCGATGATAGCATAGAAAACGACATGCTCCAGCACATCACCCAATTCCTTCTTTATCTCTTGCGGCTCACCACCCATAATGGCGGCTGCCAGTTCATACACTTCTTCGATGGTGTAGGAACGGAGCGACTCCATAGTCTGCTCTCTGTCCCACGGACACTTCTGACGCAATTCCTCCTGAATATCCAGCAGGCGGTTGAAGGCGTACAATTGTTGTTCTCGCGTATTCATAATGTTGATGATTTAGAAATCAAAATTCTCCAATAACAAGTTCCCCTGTGCATCCATGGCGGCGTATGTCCATTGTTTGAACATATCGCCTAATATGACAACGCGGGCAGAGGAGACAAGTTGCAGGTCAAGTTCAATATGCCTGTGCCCGAAAATATAATAGTCAAAATGCGTTGTCTGTTCTTTTTCTTTGGCAAAGAGCACTAATTCTTCCTGGTTTTCTCCTTTATAGCCGATAGGGTGAGCAAGTTCTTTGAGCCTGCTGCGCTTTGCCCAATCATAGCCGAGACGGTTGCCCCAGCGAGGTGGTAGGAGCGCAAAAAGGTGCTGCAGCAGCGGGTTGTGGAAAATACGACGGAGCAACATAAAGCGGCGTATCTTGCGCTGCACCGGTTTAGGGTAATGCTGCAACAGGTCGGAAGGCCCGAGACCATCGCCATGAGCAAGGAAACAGCGCTTGCCGGCAACAATCATCTCCTGCGGCTGACGATGCAGAATGACACCTGTTTGTTGTTGCAGCCAACCAAAAGTCCAGATATCATGATTTCCTATGAAATAATGCACCTGAATACCTCTGTCGGTCAGACTGCGCAATGTTTGAAGCGTCAGAGTATATTCATCCGGTTTGCCGAAATAAAATTCATACCAGAAATCAAACATATCCCCCAACAGATATATCTCCGTAGCATCTTCGCCCATTTGCCTGAGCAGTGAACAGACACGGGCCTCGTGTCCGCGAATATCGGGCATGGCGTGTGAACCAATATGTGCATCACTCAAAAAGTATATCATTATGGTTTAGGATGGTGCAAAAAGTCGGGGTGGCTTTATAAACTGAGATTATTATGATAAAGCAAAACAATATTCAGTTTCAACGCTTTATTAAGAGATAATACTAACAAAAACAATCTACAACATTCCAAGTTCAAGTTTGGCTTCTTCTGACATCATGTCTTTCGTCCACTCGGGCTCGAATACAAGATTAACACGCACCTCAGTCACGCCGTCTATGGTAGCCAGTTTCTGACGAATATCTTCCACCAGAAAGTCCGCCGCAGGACAAGACGGTGCAGTAAGTGTCATGTCAACATTGAGGATACCGGTATCCTGCAAGTCCACTTTGTATATAAGCCCCAGATCGTAGATGTTAACCGGTATCTCGGGATCGAATACGGTTTTAAGCATCTCCACTATTTTTTCTTCTTTTTCAAGAAATTCGTTCATAAGAGAGGAAAGTTTTATAATTCCAACTTAGTCCGTTTGTCGCTTTATAACTCCGTTTTCAACAAAGAAGATGCGGCTATTGTCGGAGTCGGTACGAAGCAATGAAAGCAGATGCTGGCGGTCAGTATCCGTAATGAATATCTGCCCGTAACGCTCAGAGTTGAGCAACTCTACAATCCGTTGCACCCGCTCTGCATCCAATTTGTCAAATATATCATCCAACAACAGAATTGGTTTGTTTACTATACTTTTTTTTTGGACAAGTGTTTCTGTCAACCACAAGGCCTGCGCCAATTTGAGGGCAAGCAGATAGGTTTTCTGCTGTCCCTGACTTCCTACCCGCCGCAATGGATAATCGCCCAACTTCATTTCCAGATCATCTTTATGAATACCTTGTGAAGTCCAACCGAGTATGACATCACGCTGACGGGTGCGCTGCAATGCCTCTGCAAAGTTGCGGTCCTGCAACTGAGAATAATAGGCCAACGAGACTTTTTCCTTTTGCTCTGAAACAAAATCATAGACTTCGTTGAATAGCGGCAGAAAATCTTCAATAAAATCAGTGCGTTGACGGAAGATATAGTCAGCATGCCCTGCCATCTGTTGCTCAATCACATCCATCAAGTCTTGATTTAGACGATTGAAGTCATCCTCTGCCTGTTTGAGTAGAACATTGCGCTGTTTGAGCAGAGCATTATATTGCGTAAGGTGCTCCAAATAAGGTCTGTCGCTTTGCGAGAGAATGGAATCAAGGAAACGTCGGCGCTCATCAGAACCATCCTGCACAAGGTCGGAGTCTTGTGGCGAGATAATGACAAGCGGAATGAGACCTATATGGTCAATGAGGCGTTTATAATCCTTTTGCCCGAGACGAAACTGCTTTTTCTGCCCACGCTTGATGCCGCATGTAACCGTTTTCAATTCATCTTCTTTCATTGTAACATCAGCCGCATACACTCCCTGCAGCATCGCAAAGTCAGACTCATGACGGATATTCTGCGAGTCAATGGCATTGAAGGCAGACTTACAAAACGAAAGATAGTATATACTGTCCAAAACATTGGTTTTGCCCATCCCATTCATGCCTATCAGACAGTTTATCTTGGGAGAAAGCTGCAAGTCGGCCGCTTCTATATTCTTGAAATTAAGTATGTTCAGTTCTTTAAGATACATGGCGGACTTTCTTGTTTATATCGGTTAACGGCAGTAACACATATAGTATGGTATCTATCGGGTTCATCCACAAGGAAAGCATTGTCTGCCGTAATGCCGAGTATGTATTGAGGATTGTCGAAATCAATGTTCGTTTCCAGTGGGAAGGCATATACCACATAGTACCTGACCAAATTCGTAGCGGTGTCGGCTGGTGCCCCCCATGAGAGTTCATGTCCATGAAGCGTCAGTTGTTGAGGCGGAAGAGAAACATAAGGTTCAATACTGCGATTGATGGGCGGCAGAGCCGGGTAACGATAATAAGTGTTAAGCAGACTGTCGCATATCCCTTGCGGGTTGCGCAAAAGAGGAGCACAAGAGTAGAGAATCGAGCCGTCTATTTCCGGAATCTGATTATTGAGAGCAAGTTGGCGGCATATCTCGTTTGGGTGCTGCCAAGGAGCCGCTGCGCGCTGGTTCTCCAACTGACTGACAAAATGACCGATATACAAATTCCGCCCGTAGGAGTTTTCTGCCCACCAATGTGCCAATATCTCATAATCTGCCACACGCTTGCCTATCTCCCAATAGAGTTGTGGTGCCACATAGTCAATCCACCCCTTCTCTAACCATAAAAGGATATCGGCATAGAGATCGTCATAATTTTGCACACCCGCCTGAGTTTTACTACCCCGCACAGGGTCGGAAGAACTATTGCGCCATACGCCGAAAGGCGAGATGCCAAACTCAACCCACGGCTTTATCTGTTTGATAGTTTGCTGCAACTCCTCAATCACCATGTCCACATTATTCCGTCGCCATGCATCTTTGTCAGTAAAACCTCGCGGATGAGTAAGGAAAGTACTATCATCAGGAAAGTCTTCCCACGGACTGACGGCACGCCGCTCCTTGGTTTGCGCGCGAATTTTGTAAGGATAAAAATAATCGTCAAAATGAATAGCATCTATATCATATCGGCTCACAATGTCGCCTACCACACTGTTCAGCCAACGGCGGGTCTGGTCCAATCCCGGGTCGAAATACCATTTGTCACCGTATTGCCAAAACCACTCGGGATGCTGCCGATAGATATGCAATGAGTCCAAATCGTCAATAGTGAAAGTGTGCGTCATACGATAAGGATTGAGCCACACATGCACATCCAAACAGCGACGGTGCGCTTCTTCCACTACAAAGGCCAGCGCATCATAAGGCTCATCGTTGGTTTTACCCTGTGTGCCCGTAAGCCATGAAGACAGCGGTTCCAGATCACTCTGGTAGAATGCATCGGCTGTAGGACGGATCTGAAAAATGACGGCATTGAAGTGCAACAATTGCAGACTGTCAAGCATCGCAAGCATCTCAGCCTTCTGAAGGGAGGTATTGCCCACAGCCCCCACCGACGGCCAATCAATATTGGCAACGGTGGCTATCCATGTGGCACGCAACTCACGCTTCGTCGCTTCACCATATGCCCCGAAGCAAAGCAGCCACACCATACATATTACAATATATCGCTTCATCCTTCGATTCTTCAATTCCTCAATCCCCTATACTGGCAAATAAACAAACCGACAATAACCAGAGCCATCCCTATCCATTTGAATAGTGGCAGATGCTCATCAAAGAAGATAAGCATCAGCAGTGCCGTAAACACAGGGCGGATATTGTTGAAAGCATTGGCACGAGTAACGCCTATATACCGAATAGTATAGCAATACAGAATAAAGGCTATTACGGAAGAACAAACCGCAAGATAGCCGACTGCGCCAAGTGCCATGCCCCAATCGCCCTGAGGAAGACCTTTGCTCAGCAAACCGGGCAAATCTACAATACAAAAAACAGGAAAAAAAAGCAGCAGACTCACCAACTGACCCCAAAATACAATACTCAAACTGTTATACACGGATGGAATACGCCGCAGAATGATTGTGTAAAACACGGCAGAAAACACGGCAAGAAGAAGCAACAATACACCCCATGGCGAGCCCATCTCAAAGCCGCTATTGCCAGCCAATACCATCATCACTACGCCTCCGGTCGAAAGTAAAATACCCGCAATATTATAAAGAGTTACTTTCTCTCTTATCAACACCCAAGCAAACAACGGAGCGAAGATAGGCGAGGTCGAAAGCAACACTTCACTGACAGTAGGCGAGGCAGAGAGTTGCAAACCATAGGTCTCAAACATATAGTACAAAAATGGTTGCACAAAACCGCATAGCAAAAACAACGGAATATCTTTGCGCTCTACCCGTTGGAGTGCGAACCCTTGCATCGATGGAAACCGCCGGCAAATCAACCCTATGAATGCCATCAGCAACACCGCTAACATAAAGCGCATCGTTACCAGCATCAGCGGTGATAATACACCCAAAACCACCTTCGTCATAATAGGTGAGGCAGCCCACATTATCATGGCCGCAAGAATCGCTATATATGGCAGATAACGACGCATTGATTATATTGTTACACTATTGTTCATTCTTTCCACACTTCTTGCGGAATGGCAGCATTCATCTTGCCTGATGAGGCGGAATATTCCGTATAGTTGCCGTTTGCCTCATTAAGCCGCAACAATTGCAAACCGCCCGTCTGTTTGTCATATATCAAATCAAGCGATACTACCCCTACTTTCTGCTGCTTATTCTTCTCTATGCGGCAGACAAATTGTTTGCTGTTCTCCGTGCATGTCAGTGTAGCACCATTTTCTTTGGCAACACTTGCCACATCGCCACGCATGCTTAGCAACAGCGTATTACGAAATATCACAAACTGCGTAGGATGTTTCTCATTCATCGGAATATCCATCTTCTTTCCCCCGCGCAAAGTAAGAAACTTTCCGTCACAACGGATAATATTATAGTCACCATCAGGCTCGCTATAACGCATTGACAACTCGCCCGCATAACTGAAATAGAGAATACCACGCTTCTTGGTTTCCTTATTCAACTTCGGCATTGCCTTTGTTTCTTCAAACAACGCCACATAACTTGTGTTGCCATTGTGCAGGCCAAGCAAGCGCGACTCTATCGACTCCGCCTGCAACGACATCGTCAGCATCATCAGACTCGCCATCCATAAAAACTTTCTTCTCATAACCTTTTTATTTACACATACGCCTCTCCCCTTCATTCTTCTTCATTACACAAATTTACAAAAAGCGTGCAAAAGTACAAAAAAAACTGCGAACCTGCAACAGCCCACCACTCAAGACAATACGGGTATATAAAAAAAACGTACCTAACGCCTTGCAAATCAATAGCGGCTTGGGGTGATTATTGGGGTTATTCTGAACCCATACAGAATACTCGCGATGATTATCAGCCACTTATAGCTCTTCACAAAAGTCACTCTCTGATTCAATACATTTGCCGTGAATTGTTCACTTTTCACTTTGCACTTTTCTTTGTATCTTTGCACCGCGATACTGACATCAGTATAGCTGCAGCCATTTGATATTTAATATTCTATAACCAATGCCTCGTCAACGATTCCATAGGATAACCTTCCAACCCGTTCTCCCGCACCAATTGCAAGAGGAAGAGCACAAGAAGGGGGGGGATGAAAAACAACATGCCCACGAAGAGCGTCGGCGCATTGAGGCAGAACAACGACAGGCTGCTAAGGAGGCTCAAGCGTTAGAAGAAAAACGCCAACTCATTCAGCAACGAATACGCACCGCCATCGAACGAGAGGAAATCACGGAAGCGGAAGCCGCTCTCTTGCCCGACCTTGACGAAAGTGCTCTCGTACATTGGGCACATACTTCTTACATTGACCAGATAACCCGTCTGAAAGACAAAATGGACAGGGCAGAGTGGAAGGAGGTGTGTCTCTACTTAAGCGATAAGAAGGATTTCTCTCTTGAGTTCGCCAACTTCGTTAAAACACTTTTCCCTGCTCACTATCAGTTTGAGTTGCACCAACCACACCCCGACCCATATCGCTTGCAACGCCGTTTCTTGAAATTGCGCAAAGAAGGTGACAACTCCTCCGAGTTCACAATTGAGCCATGGGCAGACAACCTCTACGATGCCTGTGCGCCCCATTGGGTGGTCACTGTCCCTGACAAGAAACAAACCGCCCGATTTGGCATTATGACCATCTGGCGCACCCGATTCACAAAACACGGACTCTCTATGATGGCACGCGCACAGTTTATCAAAACCAAACTCTTCGAGCAGGAAACAGGTATCCCTATCTTCATGATTTTCGGCATCGGGGGCTTTGCCCTACAACCCGAGCAATTGTTTGTTATCCCTTTCTCGGAAGCAGAAAACCATTTTGTGCCTAAACCCATCGCCTACCGCTATGAACAAGACACGCACCTGCCCCTCTATTACATCCCCGAACTGAACAAAATCCGGCAATAACATACTTTAAGACACTCATGTATGATACACTTCACTTCCGACTCCATTCCCATGCCCTGTCTTGACACCAACCGCATCAGCCTATGGCTCTGCCGGGTGGCTGCCGACTATGACATGCATATCGGCGTTGTCAATTACATTTTCTGCAACGACGAACGTATCCTTGAAGTCAACAGGCAATTCCTCGGACATGACTATTACACCGATGTCATCACCTTTGACTATTGCAATGCCGGCACCCTCTCTGGCGACATCTTCATATCTGTCGACACCGTCAAAAGCAATGCCCGAAACGAACACACCGACTTTCAAGACGAATTGCACCGCATCCTTGTACACGGCCTGTTGCACCTTACTGGCCAAAACGACAAAACACCTGACACTAAGGCAGAAATGACTGCCAAAGAAAATCGTGCCCTCTGCCAATTGACGCAAATTTGAGTTTGGAATATTATTTGTAATAACACAGCAAAACAAATCCTCAAAAAAACACAACAATATGAAAAACATCTTTTCATTAATCAGCGGATTGGCAGCAGGTGCCATCCTCGGAATCTTGTTTGCGCCCAACAGCGGCGAAGAAACACGCGCTAAAATCAAAGCACTCATCCAAAAGAAAATGCCCGACATCTCCAAAGAGAGTTTGGAGCAACTCGTGGACGAAGTAATTGAGAAACTGACAGGCAAAGAAAAAAACATTGAGGTTGACTGAACATGAGACAACATAATCAATTGTTGGAAGACAGCAAGTCGTATCTGAAAACCAAATACGACTTGCTGCGGCTTGAACTCTTGGACAAACTGTCCGTCATTATGGGCAGAATCGTCCTCATCATCGTTGCCATCTTCATAACCCTTGCCGCTATAGCCTATTTCTCTGTTGCGTTGGTAGGCTGGTTGGGAAATGTAATGTCCGTCTCTACAGCATGCTGCATCATTGGAGGACTGCTGCTTGTCACACTCCTTATATTATACTTGCTGCGCGAGCGCCTCTTCATCAACCCTTTTGTCAAACTCTTTAGCGGCATTATCTTCCAAAAACCGGAGGAACTGCCCGACACCGAAGAAAATACTGCCGCACAAACTCCTAAAATGCAAAACACCAATGAAGCCGATGTATGAAATAGCCACCACGCGCGACATCATTGAGCATAGGGCAAGACTCGTCAACCAACTCCGGCAAGACGAAAAACAACTGCGCAGGGACTCCGAAAAACTACACAAAGCCTACAAACGGATTTCTGCTATCGGCAATACACTTAGTCATATTGCCGGACTATTCACACCAAAACTCGACCTCTTTCTCACCGGATTCTCACTCGCAAGACAATTCTGGAAAAAGAAAAAGTAAAATCCGCAACAATATCTCTTTAATGCACAGATTTCTACAAAAGCAGGGCACCACACCCCGCTTTTTGTGGAAATATCCACTCAATGATAGTCCATATTGCCTAAAATACTATATCTTCATAACAAATCGCTTGCGATATAAATAAAATATCGTACCTTTACACGGCGAACGATACAAATCAATTAAACAATACAACTATGAACATTTATGATTTTACGGTGCTTGACACCAAAAAGCAGCCGGTCAGTCTGGCGGAGTACAAAGGCAAGGTCCTTTTAGTGGTTAATACGGCAACAGGCTGCGGATTCACACCACAGTATGAAGGTCTCGAAAACCTCTACAAAAAACACAAAGACAATGGTCTCGTCATACTCGACTTCCCCTGCAACCAGTTTGCAGGACAAGCTCCCGGCACTGAGGAGGAAATTGTTAGCTTCTGCCAACTCAAATACAATGTATCCTTCCCGCAATTTGCAAAAATCAAAGTAAACGGCAACGAGGCCGACCCGCTATATAAATACCTCAAAACACAGAAGGGCGGCGTACTCGGCAGTGCTATCAAGTGGAACTTCACCAAATTCCTCATCGACCGTGAAGGCAATGTCATTGAGCGTTATGCCCCCACCACCAAACCAGAAGAGATTGAGGCAGACATCCTGAAACTCTTATGAAACAATCATAGTTTCTCATCCTGACACTCCGCAACACTCACTTCGCTCCCTTTTCTCATTTTTCATTTTCCGTTATTCATTATTTTTTGTACCTTTGTAGCCGTGTAATATGCATAGTACAAATACTAATAAATAATAAATATATCTAAAATATGTATACCATGAACGAGGAACTACAAAAAGTAATGGCGGTAGCCGAGCAATGGACTCGGGAACCCTATGATGCTGAAACACGCGAGCAAGTGAAAGCAATGATCAATGCCGAAGACAAAACCGAACTCATTGATGCCTTTTATCGCACACTTGAGTTTGGTACCGGCGGACTGCGTGGCATAATGGGACCCGGCACCAACCGCATGAACAAATACATCGTGGCACAAGCCACCCAGGGATATGCTAACTACCTGCTGAAAGTACAACGCGAAGGAGGATTCGAAAATGTACAAAACGGACGAGTGGCTGTTGTCGTCGGGCACGACTGCAGAAACAACGGACGACTCTTTGCCGAAACTGTTGCAAACATCTTTTCTGCCAACGGAATACAGGTATATCTCTTCGAATCGCTCCGTCCCACTCCTGAAGTATCATTCGCTATCCGTCACCTCAAGGCACAAGGAGGTGTCAATGTAACCGCTTCACACAACCCTAAGGAATACAATGGCTACAAAGCGTATTGGGAAGACGGTTCACAGGTGCTCCAACCACACGACCAGGGTATCATTGACGAAGTAAACAAAGTAAGTCTGAAAGATGTCAAATGGGAGGCGGACAAAAAACTCATTGAAATTATTGGAGGTGAGATGGATTACGACTATATGATGGCTGTCAAAAAGGTAATGATTGATCAAGACAGCATTCTCCGTCAGAAAAACCTCAATATCGTCTATACCCCAATGCACGGAGCCGGACGACAAATCGTGCCGATGTGTCTGCGCTCATGGGGATTCCAAAATATACATGTAGTGCCCGAACAAATGGTGATTGACGGCAATTTCCCCACTGTGGTCAGCCCCAATCCCGAAAATGCAGAAGCTATGACCATGGGGATAAACCTCGGAACCAAACTCGGGGCAGACCTCGTCATCGCTTCCGATCCCGATGCCGACCGTATCGCTATCGTGTGCCGCAACGACAAAGGAGAGTGGGTGATTATCAATGGTAACCAGACCAACATCATGTACCACTACTATATCATCAACAACATGAAGCGCCTCGGCAAAATGCGCCCGGACATGTATATCGTAAAGACCATTGTTACATCCGAACTTATTCGCAAAATTGCAGATGCACAAGGCATAACACTCACCGACGAATACACAGGATTCAAGTGGATTGCTAACCGAATCCGCATGTGGGAAGGAAAACGAAAATACATCGGCGGAGGGGAAGAGTCCTTCGGATTCCTTCCCTATGATGCCGTGCGCGACAAATGCTCACCATCAGCCATCTGCCTCATCTGCGAAATCGCAGCCTACGCTAAAGACAATGGTATGACGCTTTATGACTACCTCCTGAAAATATACGAAGATTATGGCTTCCAGCGTGAGACCACTATCAATGTCGTGCGACCCGGCAAAACTGGCGCAGAAGAGATTCAGCAGATGATGCGTAACTACAGGGAGAATCCGCCAAGAGAAATAGCAGGAGAAAAAGTGGTCAAAATTAAAGACTTCCAGCTGCTGAAACAATGCGAACTGATAAATGGCGAATGGAAAAAAAACAATATAGAGATGCCGCTCAATGCCACATCCAATGTGCTGCAATATTTCACCGAAGACGGACTGAAAGTCAGTGTCCGCCCGTCTGGTACTGAACCGAAAATCAAGTTCTATTTCGAAATCCCCGTCAACACCATAAAGGGGAAAGCCTTCACAGGAAAAGACTATGAGGAGAAAACAGCACAAGCGGAAGCCCGCGTTCCCGCAATCAGAAAGTCACTTGGAATCTGAAAAAACATAATCCATCCTAACCGTTGTAACGGCACATCATTGATTGATGTGCCGTTGCTCTACTATAGAAGAGGATAAAAACATAACAACCTCAACACAACAACACACAACACTCTCTACAAATCAATATCAGTATTAGGTGATTATTGGGTGATTATTGGGTGATTATTGGGTGATTCTAAACACATCTGATACTACAATAAAAGCAATCAACTACTTATCATCCACTCAAAAAACTTCTGGCTTGCTACCAATACTGCATAAATAAAAAAATTTGCATATATCATTTTTTTGTTATACCTTTGCACCGTTTTTTGTGGCAAAAATATTTTAAGTATCATTATATCAGTCTATGTTTAACTAAAAATAACACGATTATGTCTGAAATTGAAAACAAAGTTAGAGCAATCATCGTTGATAAACTTGGCGTAGAAGAATCAGAAGTAACTCTCGATGCTAATTTTTCAAGCGATTTGAATGCCGACTCTCTTGACACAGTGGAACTTATTATGGAATTTGAGAAAGAATTCGGTATCACCATTCCTGACGAAGATACCGAAAAAATTGCCACTGTGGGTGACGCCATTAAGTATGTAGAGGACGCTGTTAAATAACAGACCGTTTCTAAAAGCGGAACAAAACAGTCTGGGTTCCCTTGAAAAAGGGAACCTTGTTTTTTGAAAAGACTATCAAAAAACTATTACTCTTGTTTTCAAACAGACACGATACAACACACAACACATTTATGAACCTTAAGAAAGTAGTAATAACAGGATTGGGAGTACTCTCCCCGCTTGGCAATGACACTGCTTCGACATGGAAAGCAATGTTGCAAGGAAAAAGCGGAGCTGCACCTGTAACCCACCTTGATGTCAGCAATTTCCGAACACAATTTGCCTGTGAGGTAAAAAACTTCGACATATCTCTATTGTTAGACAAAAAAGAAGCCCGAAAGGTGGATCCATTTGTGCAATATGCTCTTTGGGCTGCAGACGAGGCCATGCGCGATGCTGCCTTTAATATGGAAAAGGAAGACCACAATCGTATGGGGTGCATCTGGGGAAGTGGAATGGGAGGAGTGCGATCCTTCCAAGACTCTGCTGCCGAATGGGCATTAGGAGATGGCATCCCACGTTTCAACCCGTTTATCGTTACAAAACTCATCAGCGACATTGCTGCAGGACATATCTCCATTCTCTATGGTCTCAAGGGACCCAACTATGCTACTAACTCTGCCTGCTCTTCTTCCAGTCATGCTATTGCGGATGCCTTCAATCAAATCCGGTTAGGGAAAGCAGATGTAATGATTGCAGGAGGTAGCGAAGCCGCTATCGAAGCAATGGGAATTGGCGGCTTCAACGCTATGCATGCATTATCTACCCGAAACGATGACTACCTGCACGCATCACGACCCTTCTCTAAAAACCGTGACGGCTTTGTATTGGGAGAAGGGGCAGCATGCCTCGTATTGGAAGAAGAACAACATGCAAGGGCAAGAGGAGCTAAAATATACGCAGAATTGGCAGGCGAGGGAATGACGGCAGATGCCTATCACATCACCGCCCCTGACCCTAACGGAGAAGGAGCAGGACGCGTGATGCGACTGGCAATGGAAGATGCCGGCATCCAATTAGGCGAAGTAAATTATATTAACGCCCATGGCACATCCACACCTTTGGGCGACATTGCCGAACTCAATGCTATTAGTCATGTCTTCCATGATTCACTTGACCACCTGTATATCAGTTCCACTAAATCAATGACAGGACATCTGCTTGGTGCAGCAGGAGCACTGGAGGCAGTGGTATGCGTACTGGCTATTCGCGACAATATCATTCCTCCCACCATCAATCATGCCGAAGACGATGTGGACGATGCCATCAACCCCGCCTTGAACATTGTCTTCAATCAAGCAAAATCCACCCGCGTGGACTGCGCCCTCTCCAACACTTTCGGCTTTGGGGGACACAATGCCTGTCTGGCATTTAGAAGACTGGAATGCTGAGAATTGAATACCCGGAATCAAATATCTCACCTGATTACACATCTCTTCCCTAACAAGAAGAGGTTGTCGTCGTATGCCTTTCTTGAGGAATGGTGTGGTTATATGCCCGCAGATATTAGTATCTTCAAGAAAGCACTCACTCACCGTTCCGGCAAAGAGACTGGCAACGAACAATTGGAATATCTGGGCGATGCCGTCATCAACCTGGTCGTTGCCGATGCCCTTTACAATGGTTTTCCTACGGCAACAGAGGGCACGCTCACACGCACACGCGCTAAGATTGTCTGTCGGGAAAACCTGAACAAAACTGCTCTTAAGATGGGGATCCAACACCACCTTCTGTCAAATGTCACCCTCAAGACAAATGCAGAGGATATATATGGAAATGCATTTGAAGCACTTGTCGGAGCGGTGTGGGTGGACGGAGGCTACGAGCGGGCACATCAGTTCCTACTGAAATGGCTTATCGGCACCGACATCCGCCAGTTGCAACACATACAAACCCAAGAGACAGACTATAAGTCGCGTCTTTTGGAATGGGGACAGACGCAAAGAAAGAATGTGGAGTTTGTACAACTGAGCGAACGCTATGAAAAACAACATGATTGCCATCTTTTTATATATATTGTGCGTATCGAAGGGAAAGACTTCTGTCAAGGAGCTGGCCATAGCAAATTGGAAGCACAACAAGTTGCCGCCCGAAAAACCTTCCAACAAGTAACAAAGAAATCTCAATAAAGCAAAATTCCTATTTTTTTTAACAAAAGATAAGAAAATTATGTTATATAACATATTTTTTGTATCTTTGCAGCGATTATTTGTAATAAATAGCAGATAAGTGATGCGGATATACCGCCCTCCACAAGTCTGCATTATAAAAACAATAAGGTATTATGTTAACATCAAAGATTGGTGAGAATGCCGGACTCGTCTGGAATGCACTACAAGGCGGTGCCCTCACAACTGACGCATTGAAGAAAGCCACGAAACTGAAAGTGGCAGATTTAAATCTTGCTCTCGGCTGGCTTGCCCGTGAAGGCAAAGTGGCTTTTGAAGCAGTAGAAAAGGATTTCAAAGTAAGCCTTCTCTAATTTAGGTTTTACAAAAGTAAAGAGGGTGTGTCGAATTAGTTCGACACACCCTCTTGTTTTTCCATACATCGAAGGGACTTACTTACTGCCTTCCTGCCAGGTGATTGTGCATCGCAGCAGCTGCCTTTCTTCCATCTGACATAGCAAGGATCACTGTAGCCCCGCCACGTACAATATCACCACCGGCAAAGACTACAGGAATAGACGACTGCAGGTTGTCATTAACCTCTATCGTTCCTTTTTTTGTTACTGTCAGCCCTTTTGTATTAGCCGGTACAATGGGATTAGGACTTACACCGACAGCCACAATCACCATATCTACCTGCATATTTACAGTCTTCCCTTCCACCGGCACAGGAGAACGGCGCCCGGTTGCATCAGGTTCGCCAAGGGTCATTACCTGCAAAACAGCCTCGCAAACACGCCCCTTCTCATCTGCCCTGTATTCTATTGGATTGTGCAATGTCAGAAACTCCACACCTTCCTCTTTAGCATGTTTCACTTCCTCCAATCGGGCAGGCATCTCTTCCTCTGAACGGCGATATACGATAACGGCATGCTCTGCGCCCAAACGCTTGGCGGTGCGCACTGCATCCATAGCGGTATTGCCACCACCGATGACTGCCACATTCTTTCCACGGAGGACAGGTGTGTCGGTATCGTCTTTTGCAGCTCCCATAAGGTTGACGCGTGTCAGATATTCATTGGAAGACATCACACCTATCAAGTTTTCGCCCGGAATATTCATAAAGCGGGGCAGACCGGCACCGGAAGCAACAAATATACCGGCATATTGCTGTTGCATATCTTCCATGGAAATGGTTTTGCCTATAATAGTATCGCTCACAAAGTGTACTCCCTGCCCCTCTAAGGCTGCTATCTCCTGGTCTACGATTCTGTTAGGAAGACGATATTCAGGGATACCATATTTAAGAACACCGCCTATTTCATGAAGCGCCTCAAAGACAGTTACATCATAACCATAGCGCACCATATCGCCGGCAAAAGTAAGACCGGCCGGACCACTACCTATCACGGCTATCTTCTTCCGTTCACAAGAGGAAGGGACCTGTTTTCCCGCTTCATGCTCTTTAGTAGTCTGCAACCGGGCAAGAGCTGTGTCGGCAGCGAAACGCTCAAGATATCCGATTGCCACCGGCTCGGAATTCATCTTATGGTGAATACATTGTGCCTCACACTGTTTCTCTTGGGGACAGACGCGGCCACAAACTGCCGGCAGACTGCTGGATTGTTTGATAATATTGTATGCACCGATAGGATTACCCGCCTCTATTTGCTTAATAAATCCGGGAATATTGATACCAACGGGACAACCCTGTACACATCCGGGATTGGCACAATCCAAGCAACGCTTAGACTCTGTGAACGCCATCTCGGGTGTAAGTCCCCGATTGACCTCTTCGTAGAGAGTTGTAGCTCTATATAGGGGTTCTAATTCCGGCATCTTGACTCTTGGAATAGCCACGCGCTCTTTAGGCTTGAGAGTCAGACGGAGTTGCCTTCTCCACTCAGCATCTCTGTCTTCCGACAAGTTTTCGCTTGCTTCCTTCCCCGACCCGTTGTCGTGTTCTTGCCGTGGCATTGCCGTGTTGTTGCCGTAATCGGGAGAAATTGCTTCGCTCGAAAAAGAAGCAATAGAAGAATTGTGGTATGCTTCATAGGCCTTTTGTTCCTCCGTGCGATAACTACCCAAGCGGGAGAGCATCTCATTGAAGTCTACTTGATGTGCATCAAACTCAGGACCATCCACACACACAAAACGGGTTTCCCCCCCTACTGTAACACGGCAGGCACCGCACATGCCTGTGCCATCCACCATGATAGTATTAAGACTTGCCTCAGTGGGAATATTATATTTTTGTGTAAGGAGTGCCACAAATTTCATCATAATGGCAGGTCCGATAGTAACGACTTTGTCCACTTTCTCTCGCTGAATAACGGATTCTATCCCTTGTGTTACCAAGCCTTTATTGCCATAGGAACCGTCGTCGGTCATGACTATCAATTCATCCGAGAACTGTGCAAGTTGGGGCTCAAGAATAATCAAATCTTTGTTTCTGGCAGCGAGCACAGTGACAACGCGGTTCCCTGACTCATGCAGGGCTTGGGCAATTGGAAGCATCGGTGCCGCCCCCACACCTCCACATGCACAGACTACGGTGCCAAAATAACGAATATCGGTGGCCTTCCCGAGAGGGCCTACCACATCAGCTACAGACTCTCCTTCCTTGAGAGCACAGAGTTTGGCGGAACTAACACCAATGCGCTGCACAACAAGGGTGATAGTGCCTTTTTCGGTATCGGAATCGGCAATAGTGAGCGGTATGCGCTCGCCTTTCTCATCCACACGGACGATCACGAAATGTCCTGCTTTTCTTGCTTTGGCAATCAGAGGTGCTTCCAACACAAGTTGGCAGACATTCTCAGAAAAAAACTGCTTGGAAAGAATCTTATTCATAGCGTTTGTTATTCTAATAGCGTACAAAGTTACAATGATTTTTTGGAAACGGCAACGGCTATTTGTTCCGCCACGCGTATTCCGTCAAGTGCAGAAGAAGTTATACCTCCGGCATACCCTGCCCCTTCGCCCGCCGGATAGAGCATCCCCACATCGGGATGTTGCAATGTGTCGGGGTTGCGAAGAATACGCACAGCGCTACTACTGCGACTCTCCACACCGACAACAACGGCATCGTTGGTGAGATAGCCATGATATTTGCGGTTGAAATCGCGGAAACCCTGCTGCAATCGTTTTCCTATTACAGGTGGCAGCCATAGGTCCAGTCGAGAAGATACGATGCCGGGAAGATAAGAGCATGGCGGCAGGTCGTTGCTTGTTCTTCCCTCCACAAAATCAAGAAGCCGCTGTGCCGGAGCCTTACTGGGTGCCTCTCCGTGTTCCGCTGCCAATTGCTCCACATATTCTTGGAACAGCATACCTTTGAGCGAGGGAGGAAGGGGCTCGGTTTTAAACGGCAATTCAATATCTTCTGGTTGTATTTCCACCACTATTCCCGAATTGGCATAGGGTGAATTGCGATGAGAAGCCGACATGCCGTTTACCACACACCCACAGACGTCCGTGCCCGCCGGCACTATATGACCTCCCGGGCACATACAAAAAGAATAGACCCCCCGCCCATCCACCTGCGATACAAGCGAATAAGAAGCATTGCCCAAACAACTGACTACCGAGCTTTGATAGAGTGTATCTCTCCCTTCAAGATGATACATCAGGCGATTGATGAGTGGCTGAGGATGCTCCACGCGCACCCCCATGGCAAACCCTTTGGCTTCCAACTTTACTCCTGAAGTTGCCAACATTCGATAGGTGTCATGAGCGGAATGACCGATAGACAGAATCACGGCCTCTCCCCTATAAGTTATTCCTCTCTCTGTCTGAACGCCCGTTATTTGAGGGAACGCTCCGGACTCATTCATTATCAACCCCGTCACCTTAGTATTAAAGTGCACTTCACCTCCTTTTGCCAGGATGGTATCACGCATGTGGCGAATAATAGCAGGTAGCTTATCAGAGCCGATATGCGCATGGGTTTCATAAAGGATTTGTTCAGAGGCACCATGTAAGTGGAAAATCTGCATCACACGCTGCATATCGCCCCGTTTCTTACTTCGGGAGAAGAGTTTGCCGTCGGAAAAAGTACCTGCCCCACCCTCACCAAAGCAGTAATTGCTCTCCACATTCATCCCTTCATTACGGTTGAGCAGGGCAATGTCTTTTTTACGCTCCGCCACAGGTTTGCCTCTCTCAAGAATAACAGGGCGTATACCATATTCCAAAAGCGTCAAAGCCGCAAACAAGCCTGCGGGTCCGCCGCCCACTATAATTACCTGTGAAGACGCATTATGTACATCCTGATATATGATTTGCCCGTTTTCCTGCTGCTGTACGTTATTCTGTTCATTGTATAAAACGGGTTGAACGGTAAGTAGGACCTTGATATTGCGCTGACGGGCATCCACGCTGCGGCGAACGATGCGCACTTGTCGGATATCAGCAAAAGGCAGTTGCAATTTGTTTGCCACTGCCTTTTGTATTTCAGTTTCCGATGCTGCTTGTTGAGGATTTAATATAATTTGAACGGGCTCCAAGTTACTTGTTTTCTTTCACGGCCTCCATTATCTTCTGCTCTAATTCTTCTGCCAGTTCAGGATTGTCTTTAAGCAGTTGCTTTACGGCATCTCGCCCTTGAGCCAGTTTGGTTTCGCCATAGCTGAACCACGAGCCGGATTTCTTCACAATGCCATATTCTACACCCAAGTCCACTATCTCACCCACACGCGATATTCCTTCGCCAAACATAATATCGAATTCTGCTTTACGGAATGGAGGCGCCACTTTGTTTTTCACAATTTTAACGCGTGTCTGGTTTCCGATAACCTCATCTCCATCTTTCAGTTGGCCCGTGCGACGGATGTCAATACGGACAGAGGCATAAAACTTGAGGGCATTACCACCCGTGGTCGTTTCCGGATTGCCGAACATGACACCTATCTTCTCGCGGAGTTGGTTAATGAAGATACAGGTAGTGTTGGTTTTGTTGATAGTAGCTGTAAGTTTGCGTAGCGCTTGCGACATAAGCCTTGCCTGCAGCCCCACCTTGTTGTCACCCATCTCGCCTTCCAATTCAGCTTTCGGAGTGAGTGCCGCTACAGAGTCTATTACAATGATATCAATCGCCGATGAGCGGATGAGTTCGTCGGCTATCTCAAGAGCCTGCTCTCCGCTGTCGGGTTGTGAGATAAGCAGATTGTCCACATCCACACCGAGTTTTTCGGCATAGAAACGGTCGAAAGCATGTTCGGCATCAATGATGGCGGCTATGCCTCCCAACTTTTGCGCCTCTGCTATGGCATGAATGGCAAGAGTGGTTTTACCTGACGACTCAGGTCCGTAGATTTCAATAACGCGTCCACGGGGATAGCCTCCGACGCCGAGGGCAAGATTCAATCCCACAGAGCCTGACGGAATAACGGGAATATCTTCGATTTTGTCATCACCGAGTTTCATAATCGCCCCTTTGCCGAAGTCTTTATCTATCTTCGCCATTGCCATCTGCAAGGCTTTGAGTTTGTCTGCTGAAGGTTCCATGATTATTTTATTGAATGTTTATTATTGTTGGATGTTAATTGCGAGCGTAAAGATACAACCTTTTATTCAACTATGCAAACATTATTTCACTTTTCAAACCAAATCGGCCCTTAAACTATTTGGGGATCTACATAGGTTTTATATAGGTGCTTGATGTATGCTTGATCCTTCGATGATGCTACCTATTTGTATGCATACAGTGTTCACATCCGCTGAATACTTTTGTCAGCGTAGCAGTGACTTTTCTGACGCAGGCAGGCTGCGTTCCGAAAGTCCATTATGGCTACATAATAGTTGCAAGACTACCAAGTAACGCACCAAACGACCAGAGTGACCGCTGCGGCAGGGGTGAAGGCGGCGGCCAAGCGGGATTCTGAAACAAGTTGTTCCGGGTATTCGCATCATAAATGTGTTCCCCTCAATTCACGCTTTACTTCCGCAACCATAAAAGTCCACCGACCTTTCATGTGTTTGAATGTTCCAAAGGTGCAGAATGACGAAAGGGGGGCGGGTAGATGGCAACTTCATTAAGAGTACAGTTGCTTTGCCAATCGGGTTATGTCGCGTGGATTAATAACGGGTTGCGGAGCAGGCAAAGCAGTATGCCTTCGCCCACATATCCGGTTGCTCCTGTAAGGATGATTCTCATTTGTATATTAGTGTCTGGGGGTGAGAATGCAGCCTATTCAGACTTTTTTGAGAGCATCGAGGATGTTGTTTTCTATGCGTTTTGACAATTGTTGTTCGGTGAGTTGGCCTTGTTCTTTCACAAAGGTCTCCCCTGTGATATGCTCATAGAGTTCAATATAGCGGTTGGTAATACTGCCGACAATCTCGTCAGTCATCTCAGGCACTTGTTGTCCTGCTTTACCTTGGAAACCATTTTGCATCAGCCACTCTCGCACAAATTCTTTTGAGAGTTGTTTCTGTGGCAATCCCTGACGGAAGCGTTCCTCGTATTCTTCCTTATAAAAATAGCGGGAAGAGTCCGGCGTATGCACTTCATCCATAAGCAGGATTTTCCCATTATGTTTCCCGAACTCATATTTAGTATCAACCAGAATGAGTCCGTGTTTGTCTGCCACTTCCTGCCCACGTTGGAAAAGCCGGAGGGCATATTGCTGAATCTGCTCATACTCATCAGCAGGCACGAGTTGTCGGGCGATGATTTCCTCTTTAGAGATGTCTGCATCATGTTCTCCTATTTCGGCTTTAGTGGTGGGTGTGATAATCGGTTGCGGGAAGGCCTGATTCTCTTTCATACCTTCCGGAAGTGTTACGCCGCATATTTCTCTTGCTCCGTTTTTATAAGCCCTCCATGCCGAGCCACAAAGGTATCCTCGTACAATCATCTCTACGGGATATCCCTCACAGCGGAGACCGATAGTGACCATAGGATCAGGGGTGAGCAGTTTCCAGTTGGGAACAATGTCGGCAGTGAGGTCGAGAAACTTGTTGGCGATGCCATTGAGGATATGCCCCTTGGAAGGGATTCCTTTGGGTAGAATAACATCGAAAGCCGAGATACGGTCGGTGGTAACCATAGCAAGGAGTCCATCTTCAAGAAAATAGACATCACGCACTTTGCCGTGATAGACAGCTGTTTGCCGAGGCAATTGGAAGCTGGTGGTAGTTAGAGCAGTCATTGTTCAGTATTGTTTAGAGTTGTTTAGTTGTTTATTTAAGTTCTTCCCAACTGAGGATATCGAGTTCGTCAACGGGAATGGAGCAAAAGGCATTGATGAATGCTCCGGCGAGACGAGTATTAGTGAGGAGCGGTATATTGAGGTCAACCGCAGCCCGTCTTACTTTGTAGCCGTTGTCAATATGGTCGGTGTCAACCACTTTGGGAACACTGACCACGAGATCTATCTGTCGGTCGTGCAACATATTTAGAATCTTAGGTTCTCCCTCTTCGTCGTTCATATAGACTCTGGTATTGGGAATTTTATAGACGGAAAGGAAGGCACTGGTCCCTTTGGTGGCGTATATTTGATATCCTTTGCTATAGAGGAGACGCGCGGGTTCAATCATAGAGGCCTTGTCTTTGGGGTCTCCGGCAGAAAGAAAGACCGACTTTTGTGGGACTCTCATTCCCACAGAGAGCATAGCCTTTAGCAGCGCAGACGAGGCATCTGCGCCAATGCACCCCACTTCGCCTGTGGATGACATATCTACTCCCAACACGGGGTCAGTATTCTGCAAGCGGTTGAAGGAGAACTGACTGGCCTTAACGCCTACATACTCAAAGTCAAAGAGTGATTTATGTGGTTTCTGAACAGGAAGTCCCAACATGATGCGTGTGGCGATGTCGATAAGGTTTATCTTGAGCACTTTGCTTACAAAGGGGAAACTGCGTGATGCACGCAGGTTGCACTCAATAACCTTTATTTCGTTGTCGCGAGCAAGATATTGTATATTGAAGGGGCCGGATATATTGAGTTCCCGTGCTATTTGTCCGGATATTTTTTTGATTCTTCTGACCGTCTCAACATAAAGTTTTTGCGCAGGGAACATAATAGTGGCATCACCTGAGTGTACACCGGCGAACTCCACATGCTCGCTAATGGCATAAGCAATAATCTCTCCTTTGTCAGCTACGGCATCCATCTCCACCTCTTTGGTGTTGACCATAAATTTGCTCACTACTACAGGGTGTTCTTTGCTCACTTCAGCCGCCAACTTGAGGAAGTGCTGCAACTCATCTTCAGATGAGCAGACATTCATGGCAGCACCCGACAGCACATAAGAGGGTCTGACGAGAACAGGGAATCCCACTTTTTTGACAAAGCGGTGGATATCGTCCAAGGATGTGAGTGCTCTCCATTCCGGCTGGTCAACTCCTATGCGGTCTAACATAGCAGAGAACTTGTCGCGATCTTCCGCATTATCAATACTACGGGCGGTAGTACCAAGAATGGGGATATTCTGTTCGTCTAACTTGACGGCAAGGTTGTTAGGAATTTGTCCACCGGTAGAGACGATAACTCCATGAGGTTGCTCTGCTTCCAAGATATCAAGCACTCTTTCAAAGGTGAGTTCGTCAAAGTAAAGGCGGTCACACATGTCGTAGTCAGTGGAAACGGTTTCAGGATTATAGTTAATCATAACCCCTTTATAGCCGTTTTGTCGGATAGTTTGCAGAGCCTGTACACCACACCAGTCGAACTCTACAGATGAACCTATCCGATATGCACCTGAGCCGAGCACGACTATAGTTTTGTCGTCGTGCTGCAGTTGTATGTCGTTTGCATCGGCATTGTAGGTCAGATACAAGTAGTTGGTTCGGGCGGGATATTCGGCAGCCAGAGTGTCAATTTGCTTTATATAAGGCATGATACCCAATTGTTTGCGGCGGGCCCTAACGAGCAATACAGCCTTGTCCATCGACTGTTGTTTACCCATGTGAAGAGCACGAGCCACCTGAAAATCAGAGAAACCTTGCCGCTTGGCCTGCAGCAAGAGTTCGCGGTTGAGGTGATTGAGCGAATCAACCTGACTGAGAGCATTGTCGGTATTGAAGATATTCTGCAGACGCTGCAAGAACCACAAGTCTATTTTGGTTAAGGAATGAATATGTTCAATGCTATAGCCCAACTTCAGTGCCTTGGCGATGATGAATATGCGTTTGTCGGTGGGGGTTCTCAATGCAGTTTCCACATCGTCTATCCGGAAATCTTTATTGTCGGTAAAGCCATGCATCCCCTGCCCTATCATTCTTAAACTCTTTTGCAATGCTTCTTCAAATGTTCTTCCGATAGCCATCACTTCTCCCACCGACTTCATAGAAGAGCCTAATTGGTGGTCCACTCCCCGAAACTTTCCGAGATCCCATCTCGGCATCTTGCAAACCACATAGTCGAGTGCCGGTTCAAAGAAAGCCGAGGTAACTTTAGTGATAGAGTTGCTGAGTTCAAATAGTCCATAGCCCAGTCCGAGTTTGGCCGCCACAAAGGCAAGAGGATAACCGGTTGCCTTTGATGCGAGTGCCGAAGAACGACTGAGTCGTGCATTGACTTCAATAACGCGATAGTCTTCTGAATTGGGGTCAAGCGCATATTGCACATTACATTCCCCCACAATACCTATGTGCCGGATAATTTTGATTGCCAGTTCTCGCAATTTGTGATATTCGGTGTTGGTAAGAGTTTGAGAAGGTGCAATCACGATACTCTCTCCTGTATGTATGCCAAGCGGGTCGAAGTTCTCCATATTGCAGACGGTAATACAATTATCATATCGGTCCCGCACCACTTCGTATTCTATCTCCTTCCACCCTCTTAAACTTTTTTCAACAAGTACCTGCGGCGAGAAAGAAAAGGCTTTTTCCGCCAACTGAAGAAGTTCTTGTTCATTGTCACAGAATCCTGAACCGAGTCCGCCAAGAGCATAGGCGGCACGAAGAATCACGGGATAGCCGAGTTCGGCCGCAGCCTGAAGAGCCTCCTGTATTGTTTCACATGCCTGACTGCTTATGGTTTTAACATCTATTTCGCTCAGTCGGTTGACAAACAATTCACGGTCCTCGGTGTCAATGATTGCTTGGACTAGTGTTCCCAATACCTCTACTCCATACTTGTCAAAAACCCCTTTCCTATACAACTCCACTCCGCAGTTGAGGGCGGTTTGGCCGCCAAAAGACAGCAGGATACCATCAGGTCGCTCTTTGTTGATTACTTTTTCCACGAAGCCCGGCTCCACAGGCAGAAAATAGATATGGTCGGCAACACCCTCACTGGTTTGCACCGTGGCAATATTCGGATTGATAAGCACCGTTTCTATTCCTTCTTCACGCAGAGCCTTGAGAGCCTGCGAACCGGAATAGTCGAACTCTCCGGCTTCTCCTATCTTAAGAGCCCCTGAGCCTAATACCAATACTTTTTTCAAATTGTTCAATTTCATAATGCAGCAGAGTGTGAAGTTTATAACAACGATACAAAGTCATCAAAGAGGAAGTCAGTGTCGGTAGGTCCGCTTGCAGCCTCGGGGTGAAACTGTGCAGAGAACCAAGGCCGAGCAATATGACGGATACCCTCGTTAGAATTATCGTTCATATTAGTAAAATAGGGTTCCCATTCAGGAGGCAATGTCTGTTGGTCAACGGCATATCCGTGATTTTGAGAGGTGATGAAACAACGATTTGTACCTTCCATTCTTACCGGTTGGTTGTGGCTACGATGTCCGTATTTGAGTTTATATACGCTTGCTCCTGCGGCCTTGGCCAACAACTGATTACCCATACAAATACCCATCAAGGGACGTATCTGATGCGAAGACAGGAAGGTGCGAATGTTGTGTACTGCCCGGTCGCATGTATTGGGGTCACCCGGACCATTGGAAAGAAACAGTCCATCCGCCTGAAGCTGATTGAAGTCGTAGTCCCAAGGCACGCGTATCACCTCTATTCCTCTTCGCAACAAATGACGAATGATATTGTGCTTAACACCGCAATCTAACAATATCACCTTCTTTTCGGCCCCCTCTTGATAACGAATAACCTCCTTGCACGACACTTGTTCCACAAAATTGATATTCTCATATTGGGCATCTTCCATATCATTATTGTCATCATCAAGCAGAAGTTTTCCTTTCATTACCCCATATTCCCGCAAGACCTTGGTCAGTTGGCGTGTATCCACACCTGTAATGGCAGGAATATGCTCTCGCTGAAGCCACTGAGAAAGACTCTCTGCCGCATTCCAATGACTATAATTATCACTATAAGAACTTACTATAAGGGCCTTGACATGTATCTTTTCGCTTTCCATAAAGGTGGCAAGCCCATTTTGTTCTATGGTAAAAGCAGGCACACCATAATTGCCTATGAGTGGATAGGTTAATACCAGCATCTGACCTGCATAAGAAGGGTCGGTCAGGCTCTCCGGATAACCGCACATGGCAGTGTTGAATACTACCTCGCCGACCGTTGAGCCCTCAAAACCGAACGACTCTCCATGGAAGCTCATTCCATTGTCGAGGTGAAGTGTCATTTTGCGTTGTTGATGCATATATTAGAGTTGTTTAGGGTCGTTTTGAGTGGTTTAACAGGGCAAGCATGCTCCCTGTCTTATCATTATATGTTTCCTCTATGTAGTTTATGAAGGCTTCATTTATGCGCCTTACCCCGCCGGGGGTGGGATAGTCGCCTGTAAAATACCAGTCACCTCTATGATTCGGACATGCACTACGAAGTCCTTCAAGCGTTTGAAAGACAATCTCAACCTCAGTTGTAACATCGTCAGGACGAAGCATCTGTGCCATTTTCTGAGATATTTCGTCCACTGTGAACGGGGAATAGATTGCCTTTACATGGTTGACCATTTGGGACGCCGGAAGATGTCGCTGAGCTATGCACTTGAGGTAAATATTATAAATATATTCCCATTGACCATTTTCTATAAGCAACTCTATAGCCGCACGGAAGGCAATAAACTCATGCATGCTGCTCATGTCTATTCCGTAGTAGTCAGGATAGCGTATCTGCGGAGAAGAAGACACGAGTACCATCTTCTTGGGGTGGAGTCGGTCAAGAATGCGGATTATACTCTCTTTAAGAGTAGTACCGCGAACAATACTATCGTCAATAATAACAAGATTATCTATGCCCGCACGAAGAGACCCATAAGTAATGTCGTAAACATGAGCAACAAGATTGTTTCTGCTCTTGCCTTCTGTGATAAAAGTACGCAGTTTGACATCTTTGAGTGCCACCTTCTCGCGGCGCACTCTGCAATTGATTATCGCCTGTGTCTCCTCTGCTGTCGGCCTCCGCCCAAGCGACATTATCTGCCGCAACTTGTTTTCACAAAGATATTGTTCGATAGCCTCCGTCATTCCATAGAACGCCACCTCCGCCGTATTGGGGATAAAAGAAAATACCGTATTGTCTATGTCGTAATTAACAGAGCGCAGAATCTGTTGCATCAGATTACGTCCAAGGGCTTTGCGCTCAATATATATGTCAGCATCAGAACTGCGGGAGAAATAGATTCTCTCAAAAGAACAAGCCGTTGTGCGTGGGGCAGCCGGCAATATGTTGCTCAAACGCCACGCGCCATTCTGACCTATTATAAGCGCCTGACCTGGCTGCAACTCATGCACATCACCTATTTCCAAGTCAAACGCAGTCTGTATCACCGGACGCTCACTGGCCACCACCACTTTTTCTTCGTCTGTATAGTAGAACGCCGTGCGTATTCCCCATGGGTCACGCATAACAAAACTTTCGCCGCTACCCGTCATGCCGGAAATCACATAACCGCCATCCCACAGTGCACTCGACTCTTTAAGGACATTCTCTATACACAAATGTTTCTCTATGTAGCGGGTTATCTCCATTCCCTGCAGTCCTTTCTGCTGTGTAATGGCAAATAGCCGTTCACTCTCTCTATCCAGACGATGGCCCATCTGCTCAAGAATAATGTAGGTGTCGCTATATATACGAGGGTGCTGACCCTTCGAAATGAGGTCCGCAAATATCTCATCCACATTGGTCATGTTAAAATTCCCACACAAGCAGATATTGCGAGCGCGCCAGTTGTTGCGCCTCAAAAAAGGATGCACATACGACAAACCATTCTTCCCTGTGGTGGAATAGCGAAGATGCCCCATATATACCTCTCCGGCAAACGGGATAGAGCGAGCCGCATAGTCTGCATCATTGAGCACGGATGAATAACCACTAAGCTTGGCATGGACAGTATCAAAAATTTCATTGATAGCCCCGCTACCTTCCGCCCGCTCACGAAACATATACTCTTCACCTGCCTGTGCCTGCATCTTCAGACACGCCAAACCTGCACCCTCTTGCCCGCGATTGCGTTGTTTTTCCATCATCAAGTACAAGCTGTTCAAACCATAGATCCATGACCCGTACTTCTGTTGAAAATAGGTTAGAGGCTTAAGCAAGCGGATCATTGCTATGCCACACTCATGCTTGATAGTTTCCATATTAACGAGAGGTTCTATAGAAAAAACATTTATCTGATGATGGTCTCATCCCGATTCGGGCCGACGGATATAATGCAGACCTTAACACCCGTCTGTTGTTCTATAAAGATAATATAGTCTCGCAGTTCCGCAGGCAACTCATCGAAACTGCGGCAGGAGGTGATATCAGTTTGCCAGCCCTTGAACTCTTTATATACGGGCTCTATCCCTTCTTCATCTGCATCAAAGGGGAAATAATCTATCAGTTTCCCCTCCTTTGTTTTGTATGCCACACATACCTTGATGGTATCAAAGGAGTCCAGTACATCGCTCTTCATCATAATAAGATGAGTAACTGCGTTCATCATCACTGTATAACGCAAAGCCACGATGTCAAGCCAACCGCAACGACGGGGACGACCTGTAGTGGCGCCATATTCATGACCTAATTGTCGAAGCCGGTCGCCAGTATCATCAAGCAACTCTGTAGGGAAAGGCCCCGAACCCACACGGGTGCAATAGGCCTTGAAAATCCCGTACACATTGCCCACATGTGCAGGTGCCACACCCAAACCCGTACATGCACCTGCACACAAAGTGTTTGACGAGGTAACAAACGGATAAGAACCGAAGTCAACATCAAGTAACGATCCCTGAGCACCTTCTGCCAATATGGTCTTACCGCTTTGCAACCAACCATTAACCACTACCTCATTGTCCACAATCTGCAATTGCCTAAGTTGTTCTACAGCAGACAACCATGCCGAATCGTCAACTTCCGAATCAGGGTCAAGCAAAGACAGATGAGCAGATAGCAATGCATGATAGCGGGCAAGAAAATCAACTCGAAGAATGTCGCCCACCCGCAAACCGTTGCGGGCTATCTTGTCGGTGTAGGTAGGTCCTATACCCTTACCGGTTGTCCCTACTTTATTCTGTCCTTTCGCCTTTTCTGAAGCCGCATCAAGCAGACGGTGAGTAGGCAAAATCAGATGTGCACGCTTTGACACAAGCAAATGAGAACGGACATCAACACCCATTTGCTCTATAGCATGTATCTCATCCATGAGAATTATCGGGTCTATAACAACACCATTCCCGATAATATTCAACGAATCATCACGGAAAATACCCGATGGCACGGTATGAAGGACAAAACCCTTGTCCTGAAAACATATCGAGTGACCGGCATTAGGACCACCCTGAAAACGCGCTACGACATCATACTTCGGAGTGAGCACATCTACTATTTTTCCTTTACCCTCGTCACCCCACTGAAGGCCAAGTACTACATCCATCTTTTCCATATTATTATGATTGTGTTTTTGTTTCATTTATTCCCTATGCAACGCTTAAACAGATAATCTACATTCTTCATATAGTAATCAAGAGTGAAACAATTATCAATTTCCTCATTCGTCAGATATTTCCCTATCAAATCACTCTTTTTTACATATTCTATGAATTCACCACCATCCATGAGTGTCTGCATGGCCAACGGCTGCACCATATCGTAGGCGGACTCTCTTACCAGCCCCTTGCCGATGAGAGCATTCATCACACGCTGAGAGAATATCACGCCATGAGTCATATATATATTTTTCAGCATATTGTCAGGATAAACCACCATATTTTTGAGAATATTAGTCAACCGGACAAGCATATAATCGAGAAGCATTGTGGCATCCGGCAGAACTATGCGCTCGGTGGAGGAGTGTGAGATATCTCTTTCATGCCAAAGAGCAAGGTTCTCATTGGCAGTAAGCATATAACCGCGCATTACTCTGGCACAACCACAAATATTCTCACTACCTATTGGATTGCGTTTGTGAGGCATGGCAGAAGAGCCCTTCTGACCTTTACTGAAAGCCTCTTCCACTTCCCTGACTTCCTGACGCTGCATATTTCTGATTTCAAGTGCTATTTGCTCAAGAGTAGAAGCTATAAGCGAGAGGACACTCAGGTAAAAAGCATGACGATCACGCTGAAGCACCTGCGTGGCGATAGGAACCGACTCTATACCTAAATGAGCACATACATACTCTTGTATCTCCGGAGGAATATTGGCAAAATTACCCACAGCACCACTCAGTTTGCCCGCCTCCATACCCTTGGAAGCCATCTCAAAACGAGCAAAATTGCGCTTCATCTCTTCCCTCCATAAAAGCCACTTCAATCCATAAGAAGTAATGTCTGCATGCATTCCGTGAGTGCGACCGATAACAGGTGTATACTTGAACTCTACCGCTCGCTGCTCCAATATTTCAAGCAGTTCCACAATATCTCTGCGCAGTATCTCATTGGCCTGACGCAACAAATAACCATTTGCCGTATCCACTACATCGGTTGAAGTAAGACCATAATGTATCCACTTGCGCTCCTCACCAAGCGACTCACTCACAGCACGAGTAAAAGCAACCACATCATGATGAGTTACCTCTTCTATCTCATGAATACGATTCACATCAAAACATGCCTTCTCGCGAAGAAGACGAATATCTCCAGAAGGAATAACACCAAGAGTTGACCATGCCTCGGCTGCCAACAACTCTACTTCCAAATAAGCGTTAAATTTATTCTCCTCTGTCCAAATTTGCCGCATCTGCGGACGAGAATACCGTTCTATCATTGACCTGATTCTGTTAAAATTGATATTTTACAAAACTGTTTCCCTAATAATTTATCCCATAAAACAACACTTCGCCATTCTCAAGAACAAGTCCTGTAACTCATTATATTCGGGTTGTTCTTGGGTTGTTCTATTCCTATACAAATACCATAGTAAATCCCGCTTGCTCGGTCTTCACTCTATTTTGAGATTCCTGTCTTGATTTGCAACTTGCTGTATGCCCTTTCTGCCTTCTCCATAGCATGTTCCACACTATCGGCTGTCGCAAGAACAACACCCA
>CAJOPG010000121.1 GCA_905236355.1 Paludibacteraceae bacterium
GCTGCTTTCTTTGCTGCCGTCAATACGCCACTCTTTGAACTCATAGCCGGTGTTGGCAAAGGCTTCCAGTTGCAGGGTGCTACCCTCATACGCTGTGGTGGAAGAAGTATTAGCACCATTCACTTTCGCCAAACCGCCTTCCGATGGTTCTATACTGATGTGTATGTTGCACAGTTTTGCCTCACGGAAGAAGGCTTTCAGTATCAGGTCTTCTGTAATAGTGACGGTACGGTTCGGGGAGGTTTCGCCATCTGACCAATGGTCGAATACATAACCCTTGTCGGCTATGGTGTTCAGGTTTACATTGTCTCCCTCGATGAATGAGTAGATGTTTGTACCTTCGCCGCCTTGGCAGACCACAGTGCCGCCCTCGCTTGCTGATAAGGCGAGCAGGTAAACAGTTCCTGCTACATCTTGAGGGCTGACATATACAGTGCCCTTAGCCATCGAATCATAGAAATAATAATGTCCGAAGTCATCTACATCTGCATCATACAACACCCAGTCTATGTTGCCGCTTTTAGTTATAGTTACGGTCACGCTGTTTTTGGTGGTGTACATATCGACAACGCCGCTGATATATACATTCATAACAGGTGCATTGCTTTGCCAATTCAGTGTCAGCTGGTTGCCTTTCAGCGTTGCCTTTGCATTGGTGACTGTACGATAATCCTCTATGTAGTTGGTGGTGAAATCCGGTCCGTAAGCTACTGCCAGCCGGTTGCCGTCTTTGTCAATACTATATACGCTCCACTGATAATTCCTGCCAGGATATATTTTGCGGGTTAGAGTGGAGTCGTTGGCTTTATAGTAATAATCAAAAGCATACAAATCGTCGTAAATGTAAACTACATACGATGCCACTTCTGTTGAGGTAGCTTTCTTCCAACTGAAGGTGTAATCCTCTCCGTTTAGTGTATTAACCTGCAAATTGTCTGCATACAGACTTGGGGTGGAGGGCTTGACGGTGAACTTCTCCTCTTTTGTAGTCTGGGACAATACATTGCCATGCGCGTCGTAGGCGGTTACTGTCCATTGTGTAACATGAAGAGTTTCCGTGGTGAGCCGCCCAGCAGTATAGCCGGTTCCGTCTGATTGGACGAATGTGCCCAGGTTCACGCCACCATATTCATCTGTTTTAAATACTACCTTATACTGGTAGGCATAGTCTTTTACCTGCCATGAGAACATAACGCGCCCTGCCGTTTCGTAGTCTGCATGCAGTTGGCGGGGTTTGTAGTCGTGGTCATTCTTACTGCAGTCGGCTTCGTTGATAGAGAACGAATGTGTTCCGTTATCTGCCAGCTCAAAGCAGGAAGAGCAGTAGATTTTTACATCCGCACTCCTGTCTGCATTGGCAGTGAAAGGCAATGTCTCTCCATCCACCTTCTCGTTGGCAACAAAGGCGGAAACATTGTTGTAGCCGGAAGGCTGATTGAAAGTGAAGTTATAGCGGCGTCCGCCTTTGTCTTCTGCTTCCTCTACCCTATAGAGTGCGGCATCATTGTCCAACCAGTACAACCAGACTCCTTTGTTGACATCAAACTCACAATCGGAGGGGATGAGTACACTCACCTCCACATTCTCTAAGGCTGTCGGCAGCACATCGCAGTGAACTGAAGAGTACCCCATTTCCTGCACGCCGTTTATGTCGCTGTACCAGGATTGTACGATAACCGTGTAGTCGCCTGCTGATTGGCCCTTGAAATCTATAGAGACAGAGTTGCTGTATACTGTTGTTTCGGCTACTTTAACATAGCTTCCATCTCGAACCTCTACGGTATAGAAAACGGCTTCGTTCACATTGTCCCAACTGATGTCAATGGAGCGAGTCTCGTTATTGAACTCTGCGGTCAGATTCTGCGGTACATACGGAGTATTGGCAGGTACCTGCTGTGCATCGGTTACTATCGGTAGCGCAGCCGGATTGACCAGAATGTATTCGTCTTTCCATGGTGCAATCGCCCATTGGCTCAACTCGAAATTGGTCTCGCTGTTGGTATACCATGTGTAGGTGTTCCCCGTGATGGTGCGAGAGAACGTTCCCATAATATCGGTAGTGGCGCTGAGCTTGTATTGGTTTGCATCGCTTATCTCACTCCATGTGAACACAACCTTACCGGGGGTCACCGTGGCCGTCATGTTTTGGGGAGTACGCTCCTTCGGAGTCTGGTCGCAGTCGGCTTCCACTAATACGGGATTAGTGCCATTATAAATCAGCATCTCGAAACAGGTATTCTGTTCCACAATGATTTTATATTCTGTGGAATAGGTGGTATAGGGGCTGGTCCCGAATTTGCTATTGTCTGTCACGATAGTTCCTTCAGCGTCAGTGACGTACCAGCGAATCTTCATAGCAGCTGCGGGGAAAGCGCTCACTGTACCGGTCCACCAATTGCCACTTTTGGTAAGTTCGATACTGTTTTGGATAGACAGGTCATCTGCCGTGCGGTAGTAGAGATAATGGTGTATGGTGTCAGGCAGACCGTATGCATCGTTGACTTGAATCTTGATGTTGACATCGCCCAGCAGGTTAACACTGATGTCTTGTGTCTTGGAGCCGATGGCAAAAGGAGTCCCGTTCTCTTTTGCGATTACATGCGCAGTATACTCTCCGTCTTTCTCAAGGGGAACATCTATCGTAACCGTGGTTCCTAAAATATTTGACCGTGTGTAGGTTTCTCCTCCAACTCTCTGGAAAACAATTTCATACGAAACGTTGGTTTTGCTGTTGTCGTTCAAAGTCCAACTCAGTGTAACCGTGTTGTTGCTGTTCAGAACGATGTCGTTGACAGTAACGGGGGATGATGCTGTAGGACAGGTAGTGGCGGTGATGGTGTAAATAGTCTCACCGTCTGCTGCATCTTTCAGATCTCCGAATTCAAAGACTTTCAGCTCGTTCGGTGCAAAGATATAGAGGGCATCTTCCGTTTGATATGAACCTGCCTTCCAGATGAATTTCATATCCTTGCCTTCAAGGAAGTCGATACTGGCTACACTAAGGGCTTCTTCAACCGTGAAGGTTTGGTCGGTCAGACCTTCTTGTTGGATGGTAACCGCTGCACCACCGTCCCAACCGTCGCGGTTAGAGTCGTAACCGAGAACATAAATCTGACAATCGCCTGAATCGGCGTATGTCAAGTTAAACACTGATGAGCCCAGCAAAAAGGCTGTCATCATCATTGAAATGATTTTTTTCATAATTTCATTTTTTAGGATTAATAATGTTTGTTGTATTAATGTTTATTGTATTGCTATTTTCTTAGTGCTTTGTCCGATATGCAGTATGTACAATCCTGCCGGTGCCGGTATATATACTTTTTGTGCATACTCCGCATGCACCTGCTGGCCAAGGAAGTTATACAACTCCACTTTTTCCGCTTTTGGTAATGTAATCATCACACCGCCTGCCACATTTGTTACTGTCAGCGTTCCATAGATATCTTCAAGGGCATCTTCTTGCTGCTGTGCCTCTTCAGGTTCTTCCGGAGTTCCCTGCTCCGCCGATGTGTCCACATTGCCGTATGCATCCGTCAGTGTACTCAGTCTTACACTTTCACTCTTCTGCTTGCCGTCAATACTTTTGTAGTGACCGGTCTTCGGAACTGCAATCGCAGCCCAACTCAATAGCGACAAACCTGCTAATATGTATATTCGGTGGTTCACCTTACTACAATCTTACTTGTTTGTTGGTTGAAACGGATGATATATATACCTTGCGGAAGTGTTTTGCGCAGACTTGTTACCCCCTGCTCGCTCAGTACCACTCTGCCTGTATAATCGTATATCTCTACATGGGCGGCTTTTTCCAAACTGATTTCTACGATGCCGTCTTGCAGACGGATTTCGCCGGCATGTTCTGCGACCTCGGCGTTTGTCGGGGTCTCTTTCACTGCCTTGCGATAGAGTTGCACCGCGCCCTGCCCGCTTGTATAGAAGCGGAAGTAGTGTTCACCCGTATTGTATTTCATAGTGTAAGAGCCGTTGCTTATCAACGCCTCACCGCTACTGTAACTTACATCATAGTCTGTAGGCGTTGCACTATAGGCAAACTTCTTGCTGCTGTTGCCTACATACATACCTGTGGTGGTCCTCAATGCATACCCGTTGCCGGAGGATATGAACTCAATAGAATAGGAGTCTATGTCGGTTGTTGCGGCAATGGTGTTGTTGGCTATTGTTACTGCTGCCGTTCCTCCGTTTGCATCACTTGTCAGTGTGCCGTTCAAGCACTTTCTCTCATCTTCATAGACAATAAGGTATATGCCGCTCCAGTCTGCCCTGCTTGCAGTCACTTTCACATAGTCGCCTTCCGGAAGGTCGTCGTCATCGTCTCCACCGCCTTGCTGCTCAACGATGCCCGTACCTTCAATGTTTACTATTATATTTGCAAAGTCCTGACTGCTGATGGTAAGAGTTGCGGTGTGAAGCCCCTCTTCTGCAGGTGTGTAGATGATTGCCACCGGCTGACCGGCATTGGCTTGTGCAGCCGTAACTGTGGTCGGTGAAACCGTAAAATATGCTGCATCCTCGCCGCTTATTGCAAGTGTTATTCCGCTTTCTAATAATGTGCCGCGAACGGTTATGGTTTTTGTTTCGGTGTCATCAATGGTGACATTGCCAAACTGTACCTCGTCTTTGTCTTTGGGTGTAAAGAGTGTAGGCACATCCACCTCAACCATGCCATCGTACGCACAGGTCAGTTCCGACAATACTACAGTCGAGTTCTTCTTTGCTCCCCACAAATATTCCGCCAACTCCGGATAATCAATAAACGGATTACGGTTGCCTTGAGTGGCTTCAATGGAATCGTTGCGCTTCAGTTCCTTCTCCGATACAGGGTCCTGACGGTGCCACTTCATAAGCAGGGTGATTCCGTATGTGGTCAACCCGAAATTGCCGTTTGCCGTGTAGTTGTTATTGAAGATGGCTGCACCGTTACCACTGGTTGCATTCAGTTCCCACTTTGCCATCGTGCCGAAATAGCCTCTCGCAAAATCACCCTTGTATTCATCCTGCGGTTCAAACACAGTGCCGCTATAGCCGCTCATGGATGAAGAACCCAATTTGTTGCCGTTGTAAGTGTAGGTGGCATTGCTCACTTCTCCAAAGGCATAATTGCTGCGGCGGTTGTTTACATAACCATCAGTCGGAACGACATGGAAAATGTCACAACCCTGACTCGTCTTCTCCGGACTGCCTCCCCACCAACTCTTCGGTAAAGAATGTTCCCTGTTGTAGCAATCACATTCGTCACTATAATTGCCGCAAGTCCTGCTGAAGGCAAAGGTGCACCCGCCATACATATCTATCAACTGACCATTGTCATCTACATCGGTTTTCTGATAAGCCGTAAGCAAACCGTCATAACCTAAACTATGGTAACCTGAATTGGTTATGGTGTGAATAGCGGCCCATAAGTTGTTGCCCGACTTGTTGTTCAACCCGTCATAATGACCTGCTTGGGGTCGGGCGGAAATGCTCAATGCAATGAGCAGTGTGAATGAGAGTAAAGTGATTTTTTTCATGTGTGTTAGATTCTTAGTATTCTTATATTCTTTATGAGAGTGGTTGTGTCCACCTCTTCTTGTTCTCCTGTCTGCATATTTTTCAGCATCACGGTATCGTTCTGCATCTCATCGCCGCCCGCTATCGCTACAAACGGAATCTGCTTCTGGTCGGCATAGTTCATTTGCTTCTTTATCTTGCAAATTTCAGGATATACCTCCGTATTGATGCCTGCTTCCCGCAGTTGTTTGGCCCACTTCAGACAATAGGCTCTCTCTGCTTCTCCGAAATGGGCAAACAGCACTTGCGTCTGTTCTTGCGAAGTCTGCGGATAGAGGTCCAACTGATTCAGCACATCATAGATGCGGTCGGCGCCAAAACTGATACCCACGCCACTCACGCCCGGCATGCCGAAGATGCCGGTCAGGTTGTCATACCGCCCTCCGCCCGTGATGCTCCCCATCTCCACATCCAGTGCTTTCACTTCAAAAATAGCCCCCGTATAATAGTTCAGCCCGCGTGCTAATGTCAGGTCTAACTCAATATTGAGTGCCACACCTGTCTGTTCACATAGTTCCAGCACGCTCTTTGTTTCTTCCACACCTTTCCTGCCCGTCTCAGATGCAGCAAGCACTTCTGCTATGGTTCGCAACTTGTCTTCATTGCTGCCTGACATGGCGAGTATAGGTTGCAATCGTTCGATGGACTTGTCTGACAATCCCTTCTCACGCAATTCCTGATTTACATTGTCAAGCCCGATTTTGTCCAACTTGTCTATCGCCACGGTGATGTCGGTCAACTTGTCCGGCGCACCTATCACTTCGGCTATGCCTGCCAGTATCTTGCGGTTGTTCAGGTGCAGGCATACCCGTATGCCCAGACGGCGATACACCTCTTCCACTATTTGAATAAGTTCCAACTCTGACAATAGTGAGTCAGTTCCTATCACATCTACATCACACTGATAGAACTCTCTGTATCTGCCCCGTTGCGGGCGGTCGGCACGCCATACCGGTTGTATCTGGTAACGCTTGAAAGGAAATTGTATCTTCTCACGGTTTTGTACCACAAAACGCGCAAACGGGACTGTCAAATCATAACGCAGCCCTTTCTCGCTCACTTTGTTGGTCAGTTGAGGGATAGAGGAGTTGAGAAACTGCTCTCCCGTGATGCCTTGTTTCCAGTCGCCTGAATTGAGAATCTTGAACAGCAGTTTGTCGCCTTCTTCGCCGTATTTGCCCATCAGTGTGGACAGGTTCTCCATGGCGGGAGTCTCTATCTGCTGAAATCCGTACAAGCGGAATACACTGCGAATAGTGTCAAATATATAGTTCCTCCGCGCCATCTCTTGTGGCGTGAAGTCTCTCGTTCCTTTGGGTATGCTCGGTTTGTTTGCCATATCAATAAACTCTCGGTTTCAGATTCCTGATTTGTTTCTTAAGGGGTCAATCATGCGACTTCTTTCACGCGTACTCTGTTTTTATCTGATTTCTTCCGCTATCTTTTTAACTGCTTCCTGCTCGCTTTCTACATAGGCGAGGGCCTTTCTGCCTGCTTCCTGAGGAACTGCTAATTGTGCGTCAAGCACCCCTTCCAACTGCTTGTAGTTGCGTATGCTGAAACCGCCGCCTACAGCTATCAGGTCTGTTGCTTCACGGAAGTGGTCGTAACACTTTCCCCATATCACCGGCACTCCATAGGCTGCTGCTTCTAAAGTGTTGTGTATGCCGGCACCGAAACCGCCTCCTATGTAGGCTACTGTTGCATAGCGGTACAATATAGACAGTAGCCCCATTTTGTCAACAAGCAGTGTCTGACACGACTGTATGTTCTGCTCACTGGCTTCTGAATAGCGGATGAAGCGGCCTCGGAACAAGTTGAACAGCCGATGCAGGTGCTCCTGGTCTATTTCATGAGGCACCAATACCAGTTTCACATTCGGATGACTGTTGATATAGCGCACTAACAACCGCTCGTCTTCGTCCCAAGTGCTTCCTGCTACAATCACAGGAGCATCACCCTTGCAAAACATTGATGTTGTCTTGTCTGTTGCGGTAGAATGGGCCACTTGCAATACTCTGTTGAATCGGGGGTCACCGACTATTGTCACATTGGTAATGCCATATTGCGCCAACAACTCTTTTGATGCCTCATCCTGCACCAATAGAGTTGTGAAGCAATGCAGCAGGTTTCGGTAGATTTTTCCTGTCAGAGGTTTGAAGAATGGCTGCCATTTGCGGAATACAGAGGCCACACTATAGGTGGGTATTGCCCTGTGTTTGAGTTCTTTCAGGTACGCCGGCCAGTATTCATACTTGATAAACAACGCTGTTTCCGGATGCAATAGTTCTATAAACCTCTTTGCGTTGCGGCGGGTGGCAAAAGGCAGATACACCACTTTGTCCACACCGTTCTCTGCTTCTCTGCCGGCCCATAACTCATAGCCCGAAGGGGAGAAAAAACTCATCAGTATTTTGCGGTGTTCGCCTTGTCGGCGCATCGCTTCTATTATAGGCCGTGCTTGCTCCGCCTCGCCTGTTGAGGCGGCATGAAACCATATCCATTGCTCTCCTTGTGATAATTCTGTACGCAGACGGTCAAGCGTCTGAGCCTGACCACGCACCAGTTTCTTCGCTTTCTTGTTCCACAAAGAGGCTATCCGTATAGCTAAAAAATAAAGCCGCATAACTCTTTTTATTCGTATTCATACACACAAGGCCTGTATGAGCATGCAAAGGTAGCCTTTTTTTTCCATTTGCCAAAATTTTTTGCACATTTGCGGAAAAAGCAGTACTTTTGCACCTGAAAAAAATGAAACGAACTTTGTGATAGCCCTTTTGTGATATCCGTCACAGAGCGAAATGTCAACCGAACTCAACACCTCAGCTAACAATGATAACCATTCTTGCTATCGAATCGTCCTGCGACGACACCAGTGCTGCCGTCATCCGTGACGGCATCCTGCTTTCCAATGTTACCGCTTCGCAGAAGGTGCATGAAGAGTATGGTGGCGTTGTGCCGGAGCTGGCGAGTCGTGCCCACCAACAAAATGTGCTGCCTGTGGTAGATACAGCTCTCAAACGGGCGGGTGTCAGGAAAGAGCAACTTTCCGCTATCGCTTTCACACGCGGTCCCGGTTTGCTCGGTTCTTTGCTTGTTGGAACCAGTTTCGCCAAAGGGCTGGGACTCTCGCTGCATATTCCGCTTATAGAGGTAAACCATTTGCAAGGACATGTGCTCGCTCATTTTGTGTCGGAAGGCAAACCTGACGAGCGGCATCCTTCGTTCCCTTTTTTGTGTTTGCTGGTCAGTGGCGGCAACTCGCAGATAGTGCTCGTTAAGGCATGGAACGATATGCAGATTATAGGTCAGACTATCGATGATGCCGCAGGTGAGGCCTTCGACAAGTGTGCAAAAGTGATGAATCTGCCCTATCCGGGCGGACCGTGGATCGACCGTCTTGCCAAAGAAGGTGATGCCGACCGCTTCCGTTTCGCCAAACCCAACATCAAGGGCTACGACTATTCCTTCTCCGGATTGAAAACATCTTTCCTCTATTTCTTGCGCGACCAACTGGTGCAGGACCCTGATTTTATTGAGCATAACAAAGCCGACCTTTGCGCTTCGCTGCAGAAAACGGTGGTGGACATCTTGATGAAAAAACTGCGTCAGGCAGCCAAAGACCTGCACATCAGTCAAGTGGCCGTGGCAGGTGGCGTCAGTGCCAACTCCGCTCTGAGAGAGGCGTTTTTAGACTACGGCAGGCGTTATAAAGCGGAGGTGTTTATTCCGCCCTTCTCTTTCACTACCGACAATGCTGCCATGATAGCGCAGGCCGCTTACTTCAAATATCAGGCAGGCGAGTTCTGTCCTGTGGATGCTGTCCCGTTTGCCAAAACCATTATTTGATTGTTTGTGAAACTCTCCAACCTTCATATACAGGCATTTGTCAGGGCAATAGAACCTTATCGGGATGTTATACGCTTTATACTGTGCTTGTTGGCGGCACATTTCTTCTGGAAGTTTACGGTGATTGCTGACGAACACGGAGGTGGACCCATAGTCTGGATGGGGTGGGATATATCGGCACCTTTCGACATCCTTTCTGCCCATATCACGCGTGTATGCTATTGGGTTATCTCCCACCTGCGTAACACAATACGGTTGATTCCCCCCGATGTGCTCCGTTTTGATAGCGGCATTTCTATCGGTATCGTTTGGAGTTGCACCGCATTGAAACAGTCGTTCATCTGGCTTGTCATCATGCTTTTTGCCCGAGGCTGTTGGAAACGAAAATTATGGTTTATACCCTTTGGATGGTTGTGTATCTATGTGTTCAATATCTTTCGTATAACCACAGTGGCACTCCTTGTGGAGTACCATCACAATTGGTTTGATTTTCTGCATACTTATCTGTTCAAGTATCTCTTCTATGGAATGCTCTTCCTGCTTTGGGTGTGGTGGGTGGAAAAAATAGGGAAAAAATCAACCCGACTCTCTCCGCAAGTGAAGGGACGGAACAACCCTCATGACTTCTCCGCAGGAGAGGAAGATAATAAAGAGTGAATCAATTCAGTTCTATCTGCATCTTGTCGTGTGCTGCAATAGTGCTTCGAAAGATGCTTCGTGCCTCCTGAAGCATAGCCTCCACCGACACTTTCCGCGCCGAGAAATGCCCGATTATCAAGTTCCTTACATGCGCTTTCTGTGCTATAGTAGCCGCTTGCAGGGTGGTGGAATGTGCCGTATCTTTACAACGATGTTCATCTTCCGCCGCAAAGGTGGCTTCATGATACAGCCAGTCCACTCCGTCTATCCACGGCAATAAGCGTTCCGTATAGGCGGTATCGGAGCAGTATGCATATCTCAGTGGCGCTTGGGCGGGGAAGGTAAGTTCGGCATACGGAATGTGTCGCCCGTCAGCAGTGATGAAATCGCCGCCCGCCTTGATATGCGGGATATCGGCTAAAGGAATCTGATATTGCTCAATCAGTTCTTTGCGGATATGGGGCTCCCGCTCCTTCTCTTCAAACAAAAATCCGCAACAGGGCACTTTATGCTTTAGTGGCAGGGTGCTTACCCGCAGTGTGCGGTCTTCGTAGATAATCTCATGCCGATTGGTGTTGTGCGGCTGAAATACTACTTCAAAAGGAAGACCCTGACAGAAGAAGTCGAGCAACGGGCGCATAAGCGATTCTAATATGGATGGCGCATGCAGAGTCAGGCTTTTTGTCCTGCCCAACATGCCCCATGTGGAGATGAGTCCCATTAAGCCAAAGCAGTGGTCACCATGCAGGTGTGAGATGAAAATATGGTCCAGGCGCGGTGTGCGCAATCCCATCTGGGCAAGCGCTATCTGTGTCCCCTCACCACAATCTATCAAGAACTGCTTGTCGTCCAGTTCCAATAGTTGGGCTGATGGTTGCCGGTCCCGTGTCGGGCGTGCCGAGCCGCTTCCTAATATTGTTAGCAGGTTGCTCATTGTTTGTTCGCTTTTCGGTATCTGTCGGTCATTGTTCAAAAAGCGTGCCATAATATTATAATACCCGCTATTGTCAGGTGGCACTTCATGAATGAACTCTCCTCTCTCGGTTTTATGGTTGATATGAATACGCCATAAAATACTGCCGCTAAGGGCATCCGGGGAAAAATGTTGTCATCGGAGCGGAAAGTATAGCGGCAATTGAAAGTGTAGTTACATAGAACACTAATAATGAGTGCCGCCTTACTATCATAGCGCCCCCTGCCGGAAACAGCGCGAACCTCACAATACGCCGAAACTCTTTTCTTTTGTATCCTTCCATAGTAAACTTAAGTATAGCGTTCGCACTGCGAGATGCACAAAATAGGCTCCGTACAATGCCTGCATGCCGAATGGGCGCTCCAACAATGCATAGGTCAGAGCAAACCCCACAGCCGACCATATCATGCAGTTGCGCAACTCTTTACCTGCCGTTGCTCCAATGTAGATGCCGTCCCACAAAAATGCCGCACTGCTCGCCACCGGCATCAGCCATAACCATATCAGATAGGGCTTTGATGCCGCTATGATATTTTTGTCGTTCGTCATCACACCTATCATGCTTGTACCCGTTATACCATACAGCAGCGAGCACACTATTCCGATACTTAGTGTCCATATCAGCAATACCCCTACTACACGGCGGACATTGTCGTCCTCCCGTGCACCGATGTATCGTCCCGTCAACGCCTCGCCTGCGTATGCAAAACCGTCAATGAAGTAGGAGAACAGCATGAAGAGTTTCATTATTATGCTGCTGACGGCGAGTTCTGTATCGCCGTATCGGGCTGATAGAGAGGTAAAACCGACATACACCACCATGAAGCATATTGAGCGTATGAACAAGTCTTTGTTGAGCACCATCAGCCGCTTCATACGCTGCCACTGCAGTGCTGAACGAGTCTCTGCTAAACTTCCGCTTACTGCATAGCGGGTTAAGAGAATTCCTGCCGCCACTGCCATTCCGGAATATTGGGCTATCAGGGTCCCCCATGCCACACCCATGGCACCAAGAGGAGTATGGACCGCCAACAGCCATGATGCCAGCATGTTGACACTGTTCACAACAAGGTCAACAATCATTGTGGCAATTGTGTTCTGCATGCCTATAAACCAGCCTCGCAATGCCATCAGACTCAGGGTCGCAGGAGCTGCCCAAATACGGATGAAGAAATATTCACGGGCAAAGGCCGCTACCTCGGGCGAACAGGGAATCAGGCGGAGAGAAATGACAATAAACGGATACTGCAGCAGCCAGATAAGCAGTGACGCAACCAACGCTGTAGTGAGCGACTGTATGAGAATGGCATTGGTCCCTGCTCCCACACTATGTGTTACATTGTGTGCCGAATTAGAGTGAGGCTCTTTCCCCCATGCCTGTGCCGTCATGCCGGCGGTGCCGACTCGCAGAAAACCGAAGTTCCAGTAGAGCAGGTCAAAAAGCATTGTACCAATGGCGATTCCTCCGATGGCCGATGCATCGCTGATATGACCTGCAATGGCGGTGTCCACAATCCCCACCAAGGGAATCGTGATATTCGCCAGCAGACTGGGGACTGCCAACCGGAGTACTTCTTTGTTCAACGGGACCTGTCGCATATTCTTCATAGAGAGTGCAAAATTATACATAATTTGCAGATATGGCAAATTCAGCGTATCTCTTCCATGACAATCGCATGAAAAATGTATCTGTAGCTCATTGTAAATCAATATTGACCTTGGGTCATTCTGACCCTATATGGTGCTTGAATAATGATTGTCAGCTACTTGTTGCCGCTTTGCAAAAGTCTGTTAGGTCCTGACGCGGTTGCTCGGTGCGATGATTCCCTTTGTGAGTTTCGGGAAAAAGTGTTATCTTTGCAACCGTTTGTGAAGAGGGAAAACTTTGGTTGCATCTGCGACAATGACAAAGGGAAGCCCCCTTTTAGACAAACAAGGGGCGGAAAGTGCCGATTTTGTCAGATAGAAATCAGTATGAAGATTATCAAAACTCCGATAGAAGGTTTGCTGGTGATAGAGCCGGATGTGTTTGGTGATGCCCGCGGTTTCTTTCAGGAGACCTATAACGAAGAGCGTTATCGTGCAGCCGGCATTGAGGCTCGGTTTGTGCAGGATAATATGTCTTCTTCCGCCTATGGTGTGGTGCGGGGCCTGCATTTCCAGCGTCCGCCCTACACGCAGGCGAAGTTGGTGCAATGTATAGAAGGTCGCGTGTTAGATGTGGCGGTTGACTTGAGGTATGGAAGCCCTGCCTTCGGACAACATTTTGCGGTGGAGTTGTCGGCAGAGAACCATCGTCAGTTTTTTATCCCGCGCGGTTTCGCACACGGTTTCAGCGTGCTGAGCGAACATGCGGTGTTCTCATACAAATGCGATAACTTGTACCATCCGGAGGCGGACGGCGGCATCTTGCTCACAGACCCTGCTTTAGGTATTGATTGGCACATTCCTGCCGACAAAATGATATTGTCGGAAAAGGACAAACATCATCCTTTGCTCCGGGATATGCCACATGCTTTATTCAAAATGTAACCGGACTACCCCCATTAACCCACACTAAATTTTCCTTTCCATGAATTTGCTTGTCACTGGTGCCAATGGTCAATTGGGCAATGAGATGCGAGTCAAGAGTATGCAGCATCCGGAGCATCGCTGTTTCTTCACTGACATTGCAGAGTTGGATATCACCAACCCGGTGGTAGTGAGGCGTTTCGTAGAAGATAACCGCATAGAAGCGATTGTAAATTGTGCTGCTTATACCAATGTGGACAAAGCTGAAGAGGATGAAGCAACGGCCTGTCGAATCAATGCCGAGGCTCCGCGCAATCTGGCTGAAGTGGCGTATGCCTCAGGTGCCTTGCTGATTCATATCTCAACGGATTATGTGTTCAGCGGGGTAGGCTGTGTCCCTTACAGAGAAGAGGATGAACCCGCTCCC
>CAJOPG010000122.1 GCA_905236355.1 Paludibacteraceae bacterium
ATGATGTATGGTTGATCCTTTGATGATGTATCGATGCTGCGACCTACTTTTTACGGTGCAGTACCAGCATGGCCCAGTTGTCCTTGCTTTGCCGGGAGGTGACAATGAGTCCGAGTGTGGCAGCTTTTTCTGTGAGTGCGGGGATATCTTGCGTGTAGAACCCGCTTATAATGAGGATGCCGTCCGGGTTGAGAGTTGTGGCATAACGGGGCATATCCATAAGGAGTATGTTGCGGTTGATGTTGGCAAGAATCACATCGAAATGTCTGCCTTCCAACAGCCGTGCATCGCCCTGTCGGATGTCCATATCGTGAATATCATTGAGACGGCAGTTCTCGGCAGCATTGTCGGTGCACCAATTGTCGATATCAATAGCGGTGACGGGGTGTGCACCTCGTTTGCAGGCAAGGATGGCAAGCACTGCCGTGCCACAGCCCATGTCCAACAACGATTTGTCTTTCAAATCTGTTGTAAGCAACTCTTTTAATATGAGCGAGGTGGTTTGATGTGTGCCGGTGCCGAATGCCATTTTCGGATTGATAATGATGTCGTATCGGCACTGTGGCAGGTCCTTGTGGAAAGGAGCATGAATGAGGCAGTCGTTGTCAATCTGTATGGGTTGGAACGAGTTTTTTTCCCACTCCTCGTTCCAGTCTTTGTCCTCGCAGAGGTCAGTGCGCAATAGTGTGACCCCTTGAAAAGGGAACTCGTCAAGAAATTCTTGCAGTGCAGTACCGCTGAGCAGGGCGGTTTGTACGAAAGCGGTGAGAGTATTGTCGTTGTTGTCCACGAAGGTTTCATAGCCGAGTTCAGCAAGACCGGCTACCAGCACATCGCGCACAAAGTCTTCTTGTGCCGTGATGCGGAAGATAGATTGGGAATATTGCATGGAAACTGTGTTTTTACTTATTGAGCGACAAAGGTACAAAAAATATTGACAGCGTGTATAATGATATGCCGTTTTTTTGTACCTTTGCGCCCGTTATAGTAATTATGTGTAATTAGGTTTGATAGAAACTTTGATTTGTTCTCTGTGGTTCTGTGTGTGATGTTGCAATTGTGTATGCACTCAAAAAGTGTGTTGCCGGGTGATATCAACCATATCCGTCGGGTGAGCGAATGAACATAGGTATAACTATATGATGAGTTATGAAGACACATTAGCCTATCTGTATGCTTCCACTCCCGCCTTTCATCAGGTGGGTGCAGGTGCATATAAACCGGGATTGGGTAACACACTGCGTTTGATGGAGCATTTGGGACATCCGGAAAGACAGTTTAAGAGTGTGCATGTGGCAGGAACCAACGGCAAGGGTAGCACCAGCCACATGTTGGCGGCGGTATTGCAGTGTGCAGGCTATAAAGCGGGACTATACACCTCGCCTCATTTGGTGGACTACAGAGAGCGTATAAGAATCAATGGGCAGATGATAGAGAAGAGCGAGGTTGTGCACTTTGTGGATGAGAACAGGTCATTGCTGGAAGATGTGCGCCCGTCGTTTTTTGAGACAACCATGGCACTGGCATTCCGGTATTTCGCAGCGCAAAAGGTGGATATCGCCGTTGTGGAAGTAGGGCTTGGAGGGCGATTGGACTCCACAAACATTATTGTTCCGGAAGTGAGTGTGATAACAAATATAGGGTTGGACCATACAGAGTTTTTAGGTAATACGCTTCAAGAGATTGCTGCAGAAAAGGCAGGTATAATAAAAACGGGTGTGCCGGTGGTGATAGGGGAAAGAGATGCAGACACCGCTCCTGTGTTTATTGCCGCTTCAGAGACCTGCAACGCACCTATAGTCTTTGCTTCGGACAACATCTCTCCGATACCTGCATGCCAACTGAAAGGCGCCTATCAAACAGCCAATATCCGCACAGTGCTGGCGGCGGTGGAACAATTACGGAAGAAGGGGTGGATGATTTCTGAGGAAGCGGTTAGGACAGGACTCGCACAAGTGTGCTCTCTGACGGGGCTTAGAGGTAGGTGGGAGACTCTGCAGCAGAACCCGTTGGTGATATGCGACACCGGTCACAACTCTCACGGCGTGAGGAGTTATATAGAAGATTTACAGCGGCTGCAGGGCTTGCATATCGTGTTTGGTATGGTGGCGGATAAAGATGTGGAAGTAGTGCTTGGAATGCTACCCAAGGAGGCAAAGTATTATTGGACACAGGCACAGACAAAACGGGCAATACCGGCGGAAGAGATGCTATGTTTGGGAGAAAAATACAATCTGCATGGCAGGGCCTTTCAGACTGTGCAAGATGCCTTTGATGCTGCCATAAAAAACAGTGTCGCTGCCGATACTATATTCATCGGCGGCAGCAACTATGTGGCGGGTGAGGTGTTAGGGCTGCTGAAAGTTGAGCAGTGACGAACTATCTGGCGAGAAGTTTTGCCATTCCTGCAGTAGTGACAACGGCGGTGGAGTCGGCAACGGCATAGATAAGATAACACTCGGTGTTATCAATTTTTTCTATCATGTCAAGAGCCGGCAATGTGCCGAGCACCATACATGCTGTGGCAAGGGCATCAGCCTGCATACAAGTGGGAGCAACAACAGTAGCGGACAGTAAGGAGTGCTCGACAGGGTAGCCGGTACGCGGGTCGATGGTGTGGGAGCGGCGCAGACCATTCTCGTAGTAGAACTGACGATAGTTTCCGGATGTGGCCATACACAGAGAGGTGGAAGCAATGACTTCCTGTAGTTCGCTGGTGGCGCCTGTGGGGTCGTCTTGTGGTTTGGTGATACCCACGCGCCACGGGGAGCCGCTGTCGTTGACGCCCTGCAATACCACTTCTCCGCCGATGTCAACCAAGTAGTTGTCGCAGCCTTCATCCGAGAGCAATTCTGCAATAACGTCACATGCCTGCCCTTTGGCAATAGCGCTGGCGTCAAGCATAGTATTCGGATTCTGCTTCAGCAGATGGTGCTTCTCCAAGGTGATATTCTCATATCCTACTGTCAGCAACAAGTCTTCAATGAGTTCGGGCGTGACCTGCTCTTTGTTTTTGAACCCGAAGCCCCAGGCATTCACAAGCGGGGCAACGGTGATATCGAAAGCGCCGTCAGAGAGTTCTGATACATAATTCGCCATCCGGTACATCTGCTCGAAGTACTTGTCTGTAGCCGGGTCTTGCCCCTGATTGATGAGTGAGATGACCGACTGCGGGTTGAAGGTGGAGAGGCTGGAGTCAAACTCATTAAGTCGTGCTACAATTTTCTCTTGCAAGTCCTCTTCGGCTTCATAGCGTATGTTATAATAGGTGCCGAAGATATGACCCTCATTGCGGAAATAGCGGAGTTCTTTTTTGTCGGGATAGGCAAAAAGAAAGAAGACAGCCACTCCTATCATTAGGAGAGCAAAAGAACCACGGTATATTTTTTCTTTGTTCATTTGTTTGTTCACCTGTATCCGTCCTTATACCTTGTTTAATACTAATAGAACCAAAGTCCGAGACCGATGGCACCATTGAGGTGTCGGGAGGAGTTGTCAAGACTATAGGTATTATCGGTAGCCGCCCATACATTTTCTTTGTTGAGGCCATAGGTATTGAGCATGCCGACAGCATATACATCAAGGCAGAAGTGGTCGCTCACCTCATATTCCCAATTGAGTTTGAGAGACAAGTTGTTGAAAGCGAATTTGCCTTCATAAAAAGTGTACATACTTTTGTATGGTGTCAGACCGACGGTTGGGGTGAGCGTGAATCCAAGCGGCAATTCGGCATTATAGGAGAACTCCAAGTAAGAAGAGTAGGCTTTCTTGACATTGTTGTTGTCGTCTAAATACCAGTCGGATCCGCCCACATGAGTGCTCCAGAAGATGGTTAAAGGCACATTTTCCCAGATCTCTCCGAAACTATATGAGGCAAACACTTCTGTTTGGTTGCCGGCATAGTTCTCCTCGAGAAAATCGGCGGTGGAAGGACGGGAATAGTCAAAGAATTTAGTGCCGTCGAAATAGAACATGTGGGTGGCACCTACAGTCAAACCCGCAATAGAGTAGGAGAGAGTGATATCCATCTCGGGGGCAAACTCAGAGAAGGTGTAGTCCATAGGACTCAGATTAAACCATGCTTCTGCCTTAAGTCCTCCATATCCGATGCTGGCATCAGGCTGAAAGGCAAGTCCGCCATAGTTAAGACCACGCCAAAGATAGGCGGAAGTAATGTCGGCTCCTACTTCCCATTCAAATCCGGGGAACTCGTAAGCAAATGTATTGGCGGCAAGAGCAAGAGCCGCAAAAACAGAGAAGATACTGCGCTTCATAGTGGCATGTTATTATAAGCAAAACGAACGCACCGGCACTACTGCCGGTCCGTTCGTTTTAATTCGTTTAATGAAATAAGTATTATCGTTCATTTATTTGTTTTCCCAAGCGATGCGAAGTGCAACCTCAAGAATACGGGTGTCGTCAAGTATCACCAGACCTCCGTCAGGACCCGACTCTACATGTATTCCACTGCCGCTTTCCGCTTTACCGCCAAAATAGTTGCGTACTTCATCGGCAGTGATGCCGAGTTCTTTGGCTATTTCCTCCATACTGCCCGAAGGAAGGCTGTCCTTCACTTGGCGTAACTTGTTGAATGTAGTAATCATAACATATCTTTTTAGGGGTTTATACAAAGTAAAATTTTTCGCCTACGAAAGTACAACAAATTTCTGAAACTGCCAAATGTTTTTCGTCTTTCTGCATAAATTTTTGCAAATCGAATATAATTTGTACTTTTGCAGGTGAATAGAAACAGCATGCTATGGAGTTGTTTGCTAATGCCAAAGTGAATATAGGTTTGAATGTGATACGCCGCAGGCAGGATGGCTATCATGATATCGAAACGGTGTTCTACCCGATTCCGGTTTATGATAGACTGCACATCGAACCTCTTGCTGCGGAGCCCGTCGTGGAGTTGCAAGAGTCCGGTGAGTGGGCGGTGGGGGGTGATAAAGAGAATAATCTGATTGTGCGTGTAGTGCATAAGTTCCAGTCCTTGTATAAAATAGGCGGG
>CAJOPG010000123.1 GCA_905236355.1 Paludibacteraceae bacterium
CAGGAATCTTCTCCAATACAATACTGAAGCACCCCGCCTCTTCCAGCAACTGTGCATCTCTCATCAGTTTCTGTGCTTCTGCCTCTTCTTTCGCGCGCAAGCCGTAGCCGCCAAACTGGTTCACCGACTGCGGAGTAAGTCCCAAATGCCCCATCACCGGTACACCTATCTGAATCATATGACGAACAGCGGGCAATATATCTTCACCACCCTCCAACTTCACTGCGTCTGCGCCACTCAACTGAAGCGCCTTCACCGCATTCCTTACAGCCTCTTCTTCCGACACCTGATATGTGCCGAAAGGCATATCCATCACCACTAATGCATGCTCTGCCGCACGGCGTACACCTTTGGTAAGAAATATCATCTCGTCAAGAGTAATCGGAAGAGTGGTTTCGTTTCCGCACACCACATTCGATGCAGAATCCCCCACAAGAATTATATCCAATCCCGCATCATCCACTAAACGGGCAAAAATATAATCATACGAGGTGAGCATTGCTATTTTCTCACCTCTCTGTTTCATTTGAATAATCGACTGCGTCGTATGACGCTTCATTGTTGCTTGATGAACTGACATAGTAATGTTACTCCTTATTTGACGCTGCAAAGTTACGGCAAAAAGTTGAAAGAGAAAAACAAAAAACATTATTTGTATAATTATAAAAAAAGGCGTATATTTGCGGCCTATATTATAATGCATGGAAGGCGCCATTGCCTTCATTGGGGCCAATTTATTATAAAACAGGAATATGAAACACACAAAGAAGAAAGGAGACAAAAGTAACAGCAAGCAACTACAACAATCTGACATTTTCTCTCATCTGACAGCTCTACAATACCTGCCCAGATGGAGCGTTTTGTTGTTAGACCTTTTCATCTGTATTATTGCTTTTGCCATCAGTTTTACTATCGGTTTTGGCATCTTCCAATATCCCGAAACCAGTCAAAAGAAATTGGAATTGTGGGGACAACTGGTGCTCCTGCTCGGCATACAGACACTCTCTTTCTGGATATTCCACACCTACTCCGGTATCTTGCGCTATTCCACTTTCATCGATACCATCAAAGTACTTTTCTCTGTCTTGCTTACCGGTATTATTTTGTTAGTTGGCAACATTATCAATAAAAGCATTTTTCATGTCGCCATCTGCTATAATACCGTCACCATCATATATATGTTTGTGGCGTTCACCCTGCTCTTCAGTTTGCGGGTAGGCACCAAAACTTTGTATGAAACAATACAACAAAATGGTGCTACCACCAAGAAGGTTCTTATCTATGGCACAAAGCAAGCGGGTATTGCCATTGCCAAAATGTTGCGCAGTTCGGGTGAGTCATTGTATCGCCCCATTGGATTTATTGAAGACGATGCCAAACGCAAAACCTATGACATGATTGGCATGCATGTCTACAGACTTGACGATGAACTCATCGCACGCATGAAGCGACTCAATGTACAGAATGTCATAGTCTCGCCGCTCAAAATGAAAGAGATACAACCCAGTCGCGACTTGAGCATCTTTCTCGAAAACGACATCCATGTCCTTACTACACCCTATTTTACCGAATGGGAGAGTTCGGCCGAGAATAATATCGGCAACCCGTATATTGGTCACATCGAATCCATCAGTGTAGAAGACCTCCTTGAACGCCCCGAAATAAAAATCGATACTGAGAATGTGCGACAAACCTTACAACAGCAAGTGGTTATGGTCACAGGGGCCGCCGGAAGTATCGGTAGCGAACTTGTAAAGCAGATAATACTCTACAATCCAAAAGCCGTTGTACTCTTCGAGCAAGCGGAAAGTGCACTGCACGACCTCACCCTGGACTTGCAAACACAATTCCCCAAACAACGATTGATTGCATGCATCGGTGATGTACGTGACAAACACAGAGTGGAAGAAGTCATCGGAGAACTCCGACCCAATATCATTTACCATGCAGCTGCCTACAAACATGTGCCGCTCATGGAAAATCACCCTAACGAAGCTGTGCATGCCAATGTATTAGGCACCAAGAATATGGCGGACGCTGCAGTCAAATTCGGCGTAGAACGATTTGTGATGATTTCCACCGACAAAGCCGTAAACCCCACCAACATCATGGGAGCAAGCAAGCGTATTGCGGAAATATATGTACAGTCGTTGTTCAACAAACTGCATAAAGAAAATCCAAACTGCACCAAGTTCATCACTACACGCTTCGGCAATGTTCTGGGCTCCAACGGTAGTGTCATTCCTTATTTCAAAAAGCAAATTGCCGCCGGAGGACCTGTCACGGTCACCGACCCTAATATCATACGATATTTCATGACCATACCCGAAGCATGTTGCCTTGTGCTTGAAGCCGGCACTCTGGGGAATGGAGGCGAAATCTTCGTCTTCGATATGGGACAACCCGTCAAAATCCTTGACCTTGCCAAAAATATGATTCGACTGGCCGGATACACGCCAAATCAAGACATCCGTATTGAGTTCACAGGACTCCGACCGGGGGAGAAACTCTACGAAGAACTGCTTAATCAGAAAGAGACAACTCTGCCCACCAGCAACAAGAAAATCATGATTGCCAAGGTGAGAGAATTACCCTATGAGGAAGTATCTGTTGCGGTCAACAACCTCATCAACATCAGCAAACGCTCCAAACCATTTATGACGGTTAGCCAAATGAAGAAAATCGTACCCGAATATATCAGCCGAAACTCCGTGTACGAACAACTGGACAAGTAAGTTTGCGCGTGCCCGTTGCCAACTCAATTTGCACTATAAAGCAGACCACTACAACTTTCTATGGCAGAGTTTTTCAATACATATCCTTTCCTCATCGGCTTAGTCTCCTTTCTCATTGGCTTGGTGTGTATGCCACTTGTATTGCGCATTGCTAAAGAGAAACATTTCGTTGTCAAACCCAACAAACGAATGTCACATACAGGTGACATTCCCAACATAGGCGGTATTGACATCTGTATCTCCTTCCTACTAACCTATTTTATATTTGAATTCGACCGCCTACAAGAGTCGCAGTTTCTCATCATCGGAGTGTTGGTCATCCTTGTGGTTGGGTTTGCCGACGATGTACTTGACCTCGCACCTTTAGCCAAGATATTCGGAGAAGCACTTGCCGGAGTTGCACTTATCGGATTTGCAGACATACGCATCACACATCTGCACAATTTCTGCAACATTGCGCAACTACATCCGGTCGCCTCATATCTACTCTCCTTCTTTCTGCTCATTGCTATCGTCAACGCAATCAATCTCATTGACGGTGTGGACGGACTCGCATCCGGACTCGGCATTCTCTATTGTCTTACCTTTGCAGTCTATTTTCAAATATGCGGTGCGGAAAGTTGGGATGCATTAGGCTATAGCATGACCGGAGCATTGACTGTCTTCTTCATCTACAATGTCTTCGGAAAGGCCAAACGAAAAATCTTTATGGGCGACTCAGGCTCACTCCTGCTCGGCTATCTGCTCACGGCTTTCGTCTTCCGTTTCTGTGAGATGAATGCATACCGGCAAGTGCCGGATAAAATGCTCTGTACGGCGGCACCGGCCGTGGCAATTTGCATCCTTAGTGTACCCGTCTTTGATACACTGCGCGTCATGTGTACACGCATCAAACATAAACAATCGCCTTTTCAGGCTGACAAAAATCATGTCCACCACCTCCTTCTAAAAACAGGACTCAATCATATTCAAACCACATGCGTAATCCTTATTGTTTCAATTGTCTTTATCATAATCGGGTTTCTCGCACGAAATTGGAACATCTGGCTCCTCACTGCCCTGTGGTTCATGCTTTGCTGCCTGCTCACTTTCCTGCTTTGGCGCATTGTAGATAAGAAAAATGGCAAAGCAACAACATGATTTCGCTCGAACATATCACAGTTGAGTTCTCCGCCAAACCGGTGTTAGAAGATATCAATTTCCTTATCAATCGCAAAGATAAGATTGCTTTAGTGGGTAAAAACGGAGCCGGTAAAACCACACTCCTGCGCCTTATTGCAGGAGAACAAAATCCCACTGCGGGCATCATCAGCAAAGAACGCGATATCACTATCGGATATCTACCGCAGCACATGATTCATGCCACCGGAACCACCGTCATTGAAGAAACAAGAAAAGCCTTCTCACATATCACAGAACTGCAACAAACCATTGCACGACAAAACGACGAACTTGCCAATAGAACCGACTACGAATCCGATGCGTATCAACAACTGATAGAATCCCTCACACACAACCAGGAACTACTCCTGATGATGGGAGGGCAGAACTTCGACGGCGAAATGGAGAAAACTCTCATGGGATTAGGATTTCTTCGTGAAGACTTCTCTCGACCCTGTGAAGAGTTCTCCGGAGGATGGCGCATGCGTATCGAGCTGGCTAAGATTCTACTCCTCCACCCCGACCTACTACTCCTTGATGAGCCTACCAATCATCTGGATATCGAATCCATTCAATGGCTCGAGCAGTTCCTTATCAACTCATCTTCCGCACTCCTGCTCGTCAGTCACGACCGCGCTTTTATCGACAATGTAACCCGGCGGACTATCGAAATATCACTCGGCCGTATCTACGACTACAATGTCAACTACTCGCATTTCGTCCAACTCCGGCAAGAACGACATGAGCAACAAGTCAGGGCCTATCTCAATCAGCAAAAGATGATTCAGGATACCGAAGACTTCATTGAGCGATTCCGATATAAAGCCACAAAGGCCGTACAGGTCCAGAGTCGTATCAAACAACTCGAAAAATTGGAACGACTTGAAGTTGACCTCGAAGATACATCACGACTCCGGCTCAAATTCCCGCCCGCTCCACGCAGTGGAGACTACCCCGTCATCGCACAGGACCTTATGAAGGCTTTCGGCACACACACCGTATTCCAAAATGTCAATTTTACTATCAAACGAGGAGAAAAAGTCGCTTTCGTAGGAAAAAACGGAGAAGGAAAAACCACACTCGTCAGATGCATCATGCAGCAACTTGACTATTTTGGCACTCTCAAAATCGGGCACAATGTCAAAATAGGCTATTTCGCACAAAATCAAGCCTCATTATTAGATGGCGAACAAACCGTTTTCGAAACTATCGACCGCGTGGCGGTTGGCGACATCCGACTCAAAATAAGAGATATACTTGGCGCATTCATGTTTGGAGGTGAGGCTTCCGACAAAAAGGTTAAAGTCCTCTCTGGAGGAGAGCGTAGCCGACTCGCTATGATTCGGCTTCTGCTCGAACCCGTCAACCTCCTTATTCTTGATGAACCCACCAACCACCTCGACATGCAGTCTAAAGACATCCTCAAAGAGGCTCTGCAGGCTTTCGATGGCACACTCATCGTTGTCAGTCACGACCGCTATTTCCTTGACGGACTTGTACAGAAAGTCTATGAGTTTGGAGGAGGGAAAGTAGTAGAACACCTCGGTGGAATCTACGACTTCCTGCAAAAGAAAAAAATATCTTCACTTCAAGAGTTGGAGAAAAACACAAAACCTGTCATCTCCACCCCCGCATCCGCAGAAGAGGTCACAGAATCGGTCGGAAAAACTGATTATGAAACTCAAAAAGAGAAGCTGAGACAACAACGCAAGCGAGAAAAACAAATAGCACAAATCGAAGAATACATTGCCGGATTGGAAAAAGAACAAACCGATATCGAACATAAACTTTCACTCCCCGAAAACCAAACCGATACCGAACTCTTCCAACGATACGAACATATCAAACGCGAAATCGAACAGAAAATGTATGAATGGGAAATCCTATCCGACAACTAATCAGCCTATTACCCCATATCACAACATCAAAATCCATTCCAACTCATTCATAATCAGTATCCGCAAACATAAGATGAACATAAGATAAACATAAGATGAACATAACATCAACATATTTGATTAAGGCATTTGTGATACTATCATAAAATCAAAATAGGATAATAGGATAATAGAATAAAGCAATATGAACGATACTATCCGATATATAATCAGTTTTCTCCTCTATGACAACACTGATGCCATAGACCAAGTGGGATATACGCGAGATCAAACAGAGGCTGCTAACTATAAAATCAATATTCTGCCTTCGCAAAATTCCCCGCTCTATGACCCCCAAAAATCGTGGGAAGACTTTATGCCGGAAGTGGAAACTATGCTTACTAAAAAATCACTATCCGACAACGATGACCTCATCTCACTCGCATGCTTCTATATCTCACGCGCCGAAGAGATAGTTAATACTGAACGCGACGAACATGGACGGCTTCTTGCCTCACACTCGCTCGCCGGCAAACACCAGCTTCTTAACATTCCACTCCTTGATGAGTATGCCCGAAGACTCCTCAAGCGGCTCAATCTGCCCATGCCACCACGCAAAGCAAGACAAATCAACCTCACACACGATGTGGATGTCCTGGAACAATACCGTCATCTCAGAGGATTCCTCGGAGGTATTAAACGAATGGAAATCAAACCGCTTTACGCTTCTATTCGCAATCTAACCAATGACTCCGCATGGACTTTCCCGTGGCTCATGCAGCAAGACAAAGACTTTAATACCATCTATTTTATCAAAGCGGGATGCGGCAAAGCCTATGACTACCCGCAATACAACTTAAAAGGAAAGGACTTTCACCGCTTACTTCAGTTGCTCCGACAGAATAATTCCACCATCGGACTACACCTCTCCTATACTGCCTCTGACAGAAAAGGAACGGACATCATAAAGGAAAAACAATTGTTGGAAGAAGCCATCTCACAACCCGTCACATGCAACCGTTACCACTGGCTGCGCATACAAAGCATTGATAATATGCAGAAACTCTGTGATGCCGGCATCACAGACGACTACTCCATGGGCTTTGCAGACTATGCTGGATTCCGTATGCTCACATCACGCCCGGTACGCTGGATCAATCCGAAAACACTACAACTCACACAACTCACACTACACCCCCTACTCATCATGGATTGCACCTTCTCCAATGCTAACTACATGAACCTCACCGAAGACGAAGCATACTACACATGCCAGCAACTCATCGACAAAGCACAACAAAACAATGGGGAAATCAACCTCCTATGGCACAACCATATCTTCGCTGCAGACAATTACCATAAGAGCCTATATATATCTATCCTTAACTACTTGAAGCTGTAAAACATTGAAACATCGCATTCTCATAGTAACCGACGCCCCTACGCCACCGCTCTATTCGCCCAGAGTCCGATATCTCATCTCCTCACTTCGTGACATGGGGTGGGAATGTGTTGTCGCAGCGGAAACCATTCCCGATGACCTCTTCTGCTTCCCTGACTGCCAAAACATTCTGATGCCTTACTACTCTGGTCACAAAGCGCTCGACTACATGCGTTGGTTGGCCGACAAAATAGGCAATCGGAAAGAGCACAAGTTCCAGAAAACCATTCTCCGACAGATCTCATCCGCAGACTTTGAACTAATCTTTTGTAGCACTTTCAATGCCTTCCCGCTGCTAACGGCAATGCATATCTCCACACAATGGGGTATACCTCTCGTTGCCGACCTGCGAGATATTGCCGAACAATGGGGACAAAGTAGCTATATGAAGCATACGCTACACACCGGTAGCACCCGGCTTAACCGGTTGCTTACACGCTCATATATCCATCGGACGATTCTATTGCGAAACAAGGCATTAAAACATGCAAGTGCCGTAACTACCATCTCACCATGGCACAAACAGTTCCTTCAACACATCAACCCTAACACACACCTTATTTATAATGGATATGATGAGTTGACCTTTACTCCGCAAAATATTGTCAACAACAAATTCCTAATCACATATACCGGCAAAATCTACGATTTCCACCTGCGCAACCCGCAACTCTTGTTCGAAGCGCTCTCTAAACTTATTCAAGCACACCCGCTCCCTGATTTGGAACTGCATTTCTATTGCGAAGATGCCATTCACACACCTCTACTCCAAATGGCAGAAAATTATGGCATTGAGCATCTGGTCAATATTCATAAATTCATAGATAATAAGCAAATAACCGACATCCTGCATCGGTCATCCATCTGCTTGCTCCTTACTAATCTGGCCACTTCCGATGGACCGCACGGCATCATGACCACCAAGTTCTTCGAAGCACTCGGAGTGGAGAAACCTGTGCTTTGTATCCGCAGCGACGAAGAATGCTTGGCACAAGTCATAACGGAAACCAACGCCGGCATTGCCGCCTCCACTGTTAAAGAAGTACAAAATTTCATACTTGACAAATACGCTGAATGGCAGCAAAACGGGTTCACTCGTCAACCTGTCACCCGGGAACGGAAAAAACTCTTTAATCGTCAGACACAAGCACAGCAGTTTGAAAACCTGTTCTTGCAAACTCTCTCTTGCCGGCCCCTATTCTCTGTAATTGTACCCATCTACAATGCAGAAAAATATCTTGATACATGCCTGCAATCAATAACCCGTCAGAACTATCCGCATCTGCAAATCATTCTTGTGAACGATGGTTCTACCGACAATTCGCTCTCCATCGCACAAACCTACGCTGACAAAGATAGTAGAATCATACTACTCAATCAGTCTAACAAAGGGCAGGGTGCTGCACGAAACAAAGCACTCCAAATTGCTGCCGGCGATTGGATTGCATTTGTTGATGCAGATGACTGCTTGGACTTTAACTTTTTCTCCTCTATCATGGATGAGATGAGTTATATCGGTTATTGCGACATCATCCAATTGGGCTACAGAGAAATCACAACTGAAAATGAAGAGGGGAAAATGCACTTTCCCCGACATAAATACCAATATACAACCCCCTGGTCCAAAATCTGTTCACGCCGTTTCCTACAATCTAACAACATTCTCTTTGCTGAAGGAATGCCATTCGAAGATGTTGTGTTTTCTGTCAGATGTTGGACTCATAACCCGGAAATCTATATGTGCGGATATGCCGGATACCTGTACCGGAAAAATCCGCAATCCACTACTGCAACAAACCATAATATCAAACCCGTCTTTGAACTATTGAAGAAGGAACAAACTGCTGCAGCAAGTCTCTGGAACAAACTGATAGTCTTCTTTACCCGTTTCAAACTCCGGATACATTTCTTTCTGGGTAGAAAATGATTATTTTCCGTCAGAATATACACATCCACTTGCAGTTGCCATTATAAATTTGCAGTTGGAATAATTTCTGTTATTATGAAACAACTGTTGTTATCATTTGCTATATGCTGCTCGTTGGCGGCCGGTGCTACCACTTACTACGCCTCGCCTTCCGGAACCGGCAACGGAAACTCCTACTCCACCCCATGCTCTTTCAGTAATGGACTGAAAAAACTCAAAAACGCAGGTGACACACTATATCTCCTCTCTGGGCAATACAATCTTGGCAATACCGCTATCAACAATCTAAACGGACAAAGTGGCAAATATATCGTAATCGCAGGCTATGAAGGCATCAACACAAAAGGATCCTATGATGCCATTCTCGACTTCCGCAATACTGCCTATGGCACACGCGGTCTCCAAGTCAAAAACTGCACCTATTTGCATATCAAGAACCTTACCCTTCGCTATTCCGGTAAAAACAATTTATACAACGAAGGCTCATACTGCTTGTTTGAAAATCTCGACATCTACGGCTCTGCCGATACCGGATGCCAAATGAAGAATGGAGGCAACAATATTATCAAAAATGTTGACTCGCACGACAATTTCGATTATGAGCATCTCAATTCTTCCGGACAAGCCGACTTCGGAGGGAATGCCGACGGATTCGCCGATAAACAGTTCACTGGGGCCGGGAACCACTACATCGGATGCCGGGCATGGAACAACTCTGATGATGGATGGGACTTCTTCCAACGCATCAGTAGTTCCAACACCATCCTCGAAAATTGTATCTGCATTGCCAATGGCGCACCATACTACGACATGCGCAATCACCCGCGCTACAATACTGACAAGGACTGGTTCGACAGCAAAGTCGGAACTTCTATGACCGACCGTTACAACCAAACCATCACCATCTCACTTGAGAAATATCCCAACCAGGGTAATGGCAATGGGTTCAAAATGGGAGGAGATGGCACCGCTCACAATATTGAGATTCACCATTGTCTTTCACTTGAAAACTATGCCAGAGGGTTCGATCAAAACAACAACAACGGAACCATGTGGGTGTACAACTGCACCGCCTTTAACAACGCCTACAACTACGGCTTCACCACCAAGTTCGGAACCAACTATCTGCGCAACTGCATCAGTCTCAGTAGCAAAGGAACTGATTCTTATAAATCGCAATCTGTGGCTGCCAACGATCACAACACCTGGCTCAACGGATATTCCTGTTCGGCGGCAGATTTCCTCTCCACCGACACCACCGGCATCCTCTCGCCCCGCTTATCCGACGGCTCTTTACCGGAAATCGCCTTCATGCGTCTCAAAGAAGACAGTAAACTCATTGATGCCGGCGTCGAAGTTGGATTTGCTTTCAGCGGTACCGCACCAGACCTCGGATGCTATGAATATCAAGACGAGGATATCGTCTTCCCTGCCACACTAACCCTATTGAGCGGCTCACTCACACAGGCTGTCCGAATAGGCAACGCTATCACACCTGTTACCATTCAATGGGGAGGAGGCGCAGAAGATGTGGCTGTCAGCAGCAATATCCCTGACGGAATCACAACCGACAAAAATACTGACACCAAAACACTTACCATCAGCGGGACACCTGTCGAATTGGGGTCCGCTACCATCTCCATTTCCACTCTCGGAGGGGTCGGCACCAAATCTCTCACACTCAATCTGGTTGTCAAACCCGCAGGCAATACCTATCAAATCGCCTATGTCACCATCCCTGATAGTCCGGCAGACGAACCTATTCTCAACCGCCTCTATGCTGACAACGACCTCGATGTCACTATTCTCGATGCTACGCAGGCCATCGATTATGCCAATGCTGACCTGATTGTTATATCTCCTGTCCCGGCCAGTACCGCCGCAGGCCTCACCCCTTTGAAAGCAATCGAGAAACCTACCCTGCTCCTTAAACCTTTCATGCTGAAGAACACTGTATGGAACTGGGGTACAAGCGCCAATACAAACGAAACTACTATCACGGTAACAGCGCCATACCATCCTATCTTCACCGGCATCGGTCTGCAAAACAGCAACCAACTTACGCTATTCTCTTCTGTCAATACCAATGCTGTAACCATCATCAGTGCATGGAACAATAGCACCGTTACCTGCCTCGCCACACCCGTCACCGCCGACGGACAAACTATTGTAGAGGCACCCAAAGGAACCAATATGAACGGAACTGTCATTGGGGCCGATTTCCTTATGATTGGCGTTAGTGAGTTCAGCACCGCTAACCTCACCAACGAGGCACTCACTCTTATCAATAATGCCTGCAGATATCTCCTCGGACTGGAAATTGCAAGCGCACTCACACCTACTGCTGAAAGCACACCGCTCTCTTACTATCGGCAAGGCGACCTCCTTATCTTACATAACACAACCAGTGCCATCCTCTATAATATCACGGGACAACCGGTTGAACAAACCAACAATGCCGTCTTTAATATCAGCAATCTACCCACAGGTATCTACCTCATTCAGACACAAAACAAATGCACCAAGGTGATTCTGCCTTGATGCATTTGTCATTGGTTTCTATTGCTTACTTATAGTGAAGTCCAAAACACCTCGCTGTGCCTGAGTGTTCAGCCAATGGTAAAAATCCTTGCTTATCTTTACTGAATAGTGCTTGCTTTCCAGCACTATCGTGCTATGGCGCAATTTGTCATACACTTGCAGACGGAGGGAGATGCCGCCCTGGTTCTGTTTGCATTGTTCCAGTAGTTCTTCATTGAACTCGCGAGTGATGTTCTCTATCATTATGTGTAGTGTTAGAATCTGCACCTCTTGCTGCTGCAAATCCTGAAGAAAACCTACCTGCATCACATTCAGTTCATATTCTATCTTTTCTGGAGGCAACGCCTTTTCTGGGGGCAACGCCTTAGCCTTAAAGTATTTTGCACCGCGTTGTTGCACTACGCCGGTTATCACCACATACACGTTTTCCACCAACATTGGAGCAAAACGCTGATAAGTGTCGCCAAACAACAGGAAACTATAACTGCCGGTATAGTCCTCTACCACATATCGGCCATAAGGTTTGCCGCTTTGCCTGCCTACAAGGTTCTCTGCCTTGGTGAGGATACCACCTAATCGCAACGAATGACCCATATTTTGCTCTAACCACTCCTTCGGACTTACTCGCCCTTCAGGAACTGCAAATGAGGCACGAGCGGCAGGCTCTCTGAACTGCTCAAAATAACTCAATTCATCCGCCGTTATCGTACACAAATGACGCACCTCAAACTCATAATCATCCAATGGGTGGGCACTCAAAAATATGCCTATCAACGATTTTTCGGTGTTCAACTTCTCTATTGCACTCCAGCGGGCAGACTGAGGCAACTCCGGACGCTGCATCTCAACAGCTAATTCACTGCCGAAACCGCCAAACAACGAGTTCTGCTGAAGATTCTTCTCCTGCTGAAACTGATTGGCATAACGCATCAGCGTCTCAAGAACATTATCTCCACGAGAATTGATATCCATCAGTTGCTCCCTATACACTCCTTCAAAACCATCAAAAGCACCTGCTAATACCAATGACTCCATCGTTTTACGATTGAAAGCACTCAAAGGAACACGCTCCACAAAATCAAATATGTCTTTATACTTGCCACCCGATGTACGCTCACATATAATGGCATCCACTGCACCTTCACCAACACCTTTTATGCCACCCAAACCAAAACGGATATCACCTGAAGCATTCACCGTAAAGTCCAAATCCGACTCATTGATATCCGGACGCAACACATGTATTCCCATTGACTTGCATTCATCCATCAACTCCGTCACACGAGTAATATCATCCTTCGATACGGTTAGGTTCGCGGCCATAAACTCAGGAGGAAAGTGAGCCTTCAAATAGGCCGTCTGATATGCCACCCAGGCATAGCATGCCGCATGACTCTTGTTAAAAGCATAACTCGCAAACGACTCCCAATCTTTCCATATCTTTTCCAATATCTGCGTATCATGACCGTTCTTCTTGCCGCCTTCTATAAACTTCGGCTTCAAATCCTGAAGCATCGAGAATATCTTCTTGCCCATTGCTTTTCTCAACGAGTCTGCCTGACCGCGGGTGAAACCGGCCAACAAACGGGACAATAGCATCACCTGCTCCTGATATACCGTTATTCCGTATGTCTCTTTCAGATATTTCTCCATCACCGGTATATCGTAGGTTATCTCTTCCATACCCTGCTTGCGCTTGATGAAAGAATCAATATAGTCCATCGGACCCGGACGATACAAAGCATTCATCGCTATCAAATCTCCCATCTGCGTCGGCTTCAGGTTCTTCATATGCTTCTGCATTCCGGGCGACTCAAATTGGAACACTGCCACCGTCCTGCCCTCCTGAAACAACTTGTATGTCAACTCGTCTTCCGTCGATATGTGGTCTATATCCGGAACGGCCGACTTTCCCCGCGAATGTTCAATATTCTTCAGTGCCTCTTTGATAATGGTCAGTGTCGTCAAACCCAAGAAGTCCATCTTGATAAGGCCGACATTCTCCACCACATGACCATCATACTCTGTCACCATTATGTCCTTGCCGGAGGTCTTGTCCTTTATTGTCGCCAACGGAGCAAAATTGGTCAAATCGTCCGCACCTATTATCACACCGCAGGCATGAATGCCCACCTGGCGGATTGTGTCCTCCAACTCCTCTGCATAATGAAGCATTTGCCGGATGTTCTCATCTTCACCATTCAGCAACGACTTCAACTCGTCCACATATTTATAGCAGTTCTTCAAATTCACCTTCGGAGACTTGCCGCGCTCATCTTTCAAATCATCAGGAAATTTATCCGGCACCAGCTTCTTTATCTCGTTTACTTGCGCCAGTGGAACCCGCTGCACACGACCCACATCCGCTATCGCTGATTTCGCGGCCATTGTACCATAGGTGATGATATGCGCCACATGAGTCTGACCGTATTTATTGGAAACCCAATCCAACACTTTTTCACGACCCGCATCATCAAAATCTACATCTATATCAGGTAGTGATATGCGGTCTGGATTCAAAAAACGCTCAAACAGCAAATCATATTTTATCGGGTCAAGATCTGTTATCCGCAAGCAGTAGGCCACCACACTTCCCGCCGCCGAGCCACGACCCGGACCTACGCTCACACCCAACTCCTCACGAGCCGCACGAATATAATCCATCACTATCAAAAAATAGCCGGGGAAACCCATCGTCTTCATCACATGAAGTTCAAAGTTGATGCGCTCTTTGTGCTCTTCCGTCAACGCTGCACCGGGATAACGATTCGCCGCACCCTCCCAAGTCAGTTTTGCCAAATAATCGGCCTCCAACTTAATACGATACAGCCGGTCATACCCACCTAACTTCTCCACTTTCTGCTCTGCCTCTTTTTGTGTCAATACCACATTGCCCTTTTCGTCGCGCGTAAATTCATTAAACAAATCTTCATGCGTAAAACGCTGCCTGTATTCTTCCTCCGTACCAAACGATTCGGGAATCGGGAACAAAGGCATTATCGGGGCAGAATCAATACTATATACCTCCACCTTGTCCGCTATCTCCTGAGTATTCGCCAAGGCCTCAGGTATATCGCTGAAAATGGCTGCCATCTCCTCGGGGGTCTTCAACCACTCCTGTTTCGTATAGTGCATCCGGTTCACATCATCCACATTCTTTCCCGTACTCAAACATATCAATCGGTCGTGGGCCTCCGCATGCTCTTCCTCTACAAAATGAGCATCATTCGTACATATCACCTTCACACCGTATTTCTTTGCTATTTCTATCAACACAGGATTCACTATCAACTGCTTTTGATATACATCCGTGTCACCACCGGGTTTGTCTGTCTTATGACGCATTATCTCTATGTAATAGTCATCACCGAATACACGCTTAAACCACTGCACACTCTCTTCCGCTTTCTCACGCTGACCCTTCAATATCAGTTGGGGCAACTCTCCGCCTAAGCAGGCAGAGCTGCATATCAAACCCTCGTGATACTGCTCCAGCAACTCCTTGTCTATACGGGGACGATCATAAAAACCTTCTATAAACGACAAACTCACTATCTTGCATAGGTTCTTGTAGCCCTGCTTATTCTTTGCCAACAATATCAAGTGCCAGCCCGAACGGTCTACTATTATCTCTTTCTGCTCACCCGTTATCTCTTTGAAACCCTTTTCCTTCAAATGCCGGCTCCGCCTTGCACAATATGCCTCCACACCCACTATCGGCTTGAATGGAACATAATCAGCCGCCTTCTGCTGTAAGCGTGGCAATTCTTCTCGTAGCAGGGGAAGATCCTGTATTGCCTTCTTCGCATCTGCTATCTTTGTCGCCAGACTCTCGCGCTCATGCTCGTTCTCTTCCTTTGCCAACTGATCTTCTAATGCAGGCAGATTCTTTTCTTGAGCCTCTGCTTTCGCTATCGCCTCTTCACATTCTTCCACCTTCTTCTTTGCCTTGCTGTTCACTTTCTTGCTGTAATCTAAAAACTCTTTGATTCCGTACATATTCCCGTGGTCAGTCAAAGCCATTGCGTTCATACCTGTCCGCTGACACTTGTCAACAAGTGCCGGAACTTTCGACATTCCGTCAAGAATACTGTAATGTGAGTGCACATGTAAATGAGTAAATGACATATCGTTCCCTTTCCTGTTTGGTGAGTTTGTTCTTCGCTACAAATATATACATTCGTTTTCAAATATGCAAACCGATTGCTATGAAAAATAGCATAATCTTCCACATCACTTGCACCCTGCAATAATTCAGGCAGGTAACAATTAGGTAGAAGCATCGGTACATCAAAAAAAACATATAGAACATATCCGGAAACTAATCTGAAAGAGCACTAACCTCTTTCACCATTTCACCGCTCACTCCACATTTGCATAGTACATTTTTTTCCCTTATATTTGCAGCACATATTACTAACTTAACAGGAAATACCATGCGTAAACTGACTACAATCATGCTGCTGTTTGTGGCACTTACTATTCGGGCTGCCTATTATGTCGCAGGCAACGGAACAAGCGGAAACCCTTGGTGCGATGGAAAATCATGGGTCGTCAACGGATCCGCCATGACAGAATCTTCCGGCATCTGGAGCATTACCTTCAATGCCGTCCCCATTGGCTCCTATGAGTTCAAAGTAACCGATGGCAGCAATACATGGCTCGACTATACCAAGTTCTCTGCCGATTGTTCCAATCTGTACGCCGTAGCGGTTGGCAGCAATAACAACATCGGATTCGCTCTGCAACAGACACAGAATATCACCATCACCTACAACGGAAACGCTATCTGTCTGCAAGGCTCCGTCGGAAACAACTACCCCGACCCCTCCAAATATGCCGAAGTCGCTGTGCCCGAAGAGTACGAAGGAGTTATGCTGCAGGCTTTCTATTGGAATTCGCACAACCTGACCACCTATTCCAATACAAAATATGCCACACTCTCCGGCATGGCTGACGAAATAGGCGAAACCTTCGACCTCGTCTGGTTGCC